>CALBIE010000001.1 GCA_937893495.1 uncultured Verrucomicrobiales bacterium
TGGTCGCGAGTCTTGAGTGGATTGTTTGTCCTTTGGATGTTGTTTGTGACAATGGCGGTGGTTCCGTTGATGATGAGTCAGTAATATTTTTGAACCGATTCAAAATCTCGGTGTTATAAAAGGGAAACATGTCACGTAGAAAACGCAAAACCGGACGTAAGATATTTATCTTTCTGTTATTGCTGGCCGCGTTCGGAGGACTGGGCTACTGGTCGTTTACGAACAAGAAGGAAGTTATCATTTCCGTTAAGACGGAGAAAGTGGAGCGCCGGGATTTGGTCGAGGAAGTCGTGGCGACTGGCCGCATTCAGCCGATGATGCAGGTGAAAATCAGCCCCGAAGTCAGTGGTGAAATTATCGAACTTCCGATTAAGGAAGGACAGTTGATCGAGAAAGGGGCTTTGCTGTTGAAAATCAAACCTGACTATTACGCGGCCAATATGCGGTCGGCGGAGGCCAGCCATAAGTCATCATTGGCAAACGTAACAGTCGCAGAAGCCAATCTCGGGAAAGCGAAGTTGGATTTCGGCAGGGCACGCAAAATGTTGGATGACAACGTGGGAACACAGGTGGATTTCGAAACGGCCCAGAATCGGCTCGACGTAGCAGAGGCTCAGTTGAAGGCTTCCCGGCACCAGACTGAAGTGGCTGCGGCGTCATTGGCGCGAGCGACGGAGGAACTGTCGAAGACGACGATTTTTGCACCACTTTCGGGCACCATCAGCCAGTTGCTCACTGAGAAAGGAGAACGTGTCGTTGGAACGGCGACCATGGCGGGCACTCATGTGATAACAATTGCCGATCTTAATCTGATGGAGGCGCGCGTCGAGATTGGTGAAATGGATATAGTGCTGATCAAGCCCAATCAAAAGGTGCGAATGGAGGTGGATTCTTTTCGCGATCAGAAATTTATCGGGACGGTGACGGAAATTGCCAATTCAGCAACTATGCGGGGACAGGGCGCGCAGCAGGAAGCGACGAAGTTTGAAGTGCGGATCCGGGTTGATGACAAAGAGAAGTTTCGACCGGGTATGTCGGTGACGGCCTATATCGAAACACGTTATCGCACAAACGTGATTACCGTACCGATTCAAAGTGTGACTACCCGCGTGCCGAAGAAGGACGAAATCGGATCAACCAACGCACCGGTTTCCAAGGCAGGTAAAGAACCCCCTGCAAAAGCAAAATCCCAGACGAAGAAGGGCGGAAAAAAGGAAGACGATAAACCCATTGAAGTCGTATTCCTGCGTGACGGGGACAAGGTTAAGATGGTCCCGGTCGAACGGGGAATTTCCAATGACGACTATGTTGAGATTTTGAAAGGCCTTCAGGAAAACGTCGAGATTATTTCCGGAGGCTATAAGGCCATCAATCGTGAGTTGGAGGATGGCAAAAAGATTGTCGTGGAAGACGAAACGCCCAAAGACACCAAAAAAGATTCCGGTTCGTGAGCTTGATCGAATTCCAGAATATCTCGCGTATCTACCGAATGGGCGACGAGACGATTTATGCCCTGCGGGATGTATCCCTGAACATTGAGCGGGGTGAATATGTCGCCATTATGGGGCCGTCCGGTTCGGGTAAATCGACGATGATGAATCTGATCGGTTGCCTGGATACTCCGAGTTCGGGCACCTACCGGCTGAACGAGAACGACGTCAGCGAGATGGACGACAACGAACTGGCCGAGATTCGGAATCGCGAAATCGGATTCATTTTCCAGACCTTCAACCTGCTCGCGCGCGCGACGGCGTTGCGCAACGTCGAACTGCCGATGGTGTACGCTGGCATGCAGATTGATGAACGGCGGGAGAAGGCCGCAGCGGTGTTGACTCAGGTGGGTTTGGGGGATCGGATGACGCATCAGCCAAACGAACTTTCCGGTGGGCAACGCCAGCGCGTGGCCATTGCCCGGGCGCTGGTTAATTCACCGTCTATTCTCCTGGCAGACGAGCCGACTGGCAATCTCGACTCGAAGACGGGAGTCGAGATCATGCAGGTCTTCGAGGACCTGGCGAATAAGGGCAATACGATCATTCTGGTCACACATGAGGAAGAAGTCGCGCGTCATGCCCGGCGGGTTGTGAGAATTCTTGACGGAGGCATCGCCAGTGACGAGATGATTCGCGGGGAGGTTGCGTGAGATTTGTTCGCGACCTTCGCGAATCGCTGAGTATCGCCTTTGATGCGATCCGCGCGAACAAGATGCGATCCGCGCTGACGACGCTGGGCATCATCATTGGAATTGTCACGGTCACGCTGATGGGAACCGCGCTGAATGGGCTTGATGCGGCTTTTGTTCGCAGCATCTCGGCGATTGGCGCGGACGTCCTGTTCGTCCAGCGATTCGAATGGTTCAGCGATGAACCCTGGTGGAAACGCCGACTGCGCACTCCCCTGTATATGCGAGATGCCAAGCGGTTGGCGAAAGAGCTCACGACCGTAAGAGCGGTCGGGTATGAGGCGGGTCGCGGGATTTCAGTGCGGTACAAGAACAGCAGTGCTGCCGGGGTTTACCTGGTTGGAACCACGCAATCGAGTTCGGAGGTTGATGAGATCAATGTTACCCGAGGCCGATGGCTTACCGAATCGGAAGTGGACGGCGGAAGACCCGTGGTTGTGCTCGGTGCGGATCTTGCGGAGAATTTTTTTCCGTTTGAATCGCCGCTCGGTAAGAAAGTTCGAATCGGGCACGGCAGTTTTGAAGTGATTGGCGTGTTGGAGAAACGCGGAATGTTTCTCGGCATGGCCAGCCTGGACAACATGGTTTACATCCCAATCACCCGTTACCTTTCCGAGTTCAGCTACTGGCCCGAAGTGACGA
>CALBIE010000002.1 GCA_937893495.1 uncultured Verrucomicrobiales bacterium
TGGTGACGATCAACAAATCGACCTTGTTGGCGTGAGCATACTCGACGATTTCATGATAGGGCACACCCATCATTACTTTGTTTTTCCAGGGGATACCCTCCGGAATCATTCGGGACCCGATTTCCCGCATGTGAGCCCTGGCGGTAGCCATCGCGATGGCATCGGGATCCTGCGAGCGAGTCGGGATGACATTGCCCTCGGGATAAACCGTCGGCTCCACGACGCGTATGGTCTCGATCTCGGCACCAGACTGTCGCGCGAAATAGATGGCGTAGTGCAGTGCCTTAAGAGCATGACCGGAACCGTCCAGCGGAACGAGAATCCGCCTGATCTTCAGGGGACGGCGACGAACTGACTTGGAACTCTCTGGCTTTTTGCCAGCCAATGTCGGGCTTCGGGAGCGTTTGGTTTTCATAGCAAATGTGGTTTGGTGTCTGGCCCAACCTACCCGTTCACGATCTGGAACGCTCAACCTCCGTTGACCGGCATAAGCGCGATTTTGCTGCCAACATCGAACGCCCACCCGGCCCGCGCCCACCCCAGTCGATTCGGCCCGGCCCGGAAAGCCGCCCCGCCGGGGCGACCTTCGCGACGAACCAAATGCGACCACAAGACGCGCGGCCCGTTCCGGTGACTTCTGATCGCGCTGCTGACGCCCCTCAGCATTCACTCCACGTTAACGTTCTCCGAACGCGGTTTGGCTTCGGGGCATTTCGGTAAGTGCAACTGAAGTATGCCGCCCGTGAAGCCGGCCGTGACCTTGGTCCCATCAACCCCATCCGGCAACGTGAAGCTACGGGCAAAGCTACCGTGGGTGCGTTCTACGCGGTGGTACCTCTTTCCCTTCTCTTCCTTTTCCATATGGCGCTCGCCGGAAAAGGTCAGCACGCCGTCTTCGACCGACACTTTTACGTCCTTCTTCTCGACTTCTGGCAATTCCGCCTTGATGCAGAACTCCTTCTCATCTTCGAGGATATCGACCAAGGGAGTCCACTCGGCGACTTTAAGCGATTCGTTTCCCGGACTCTGAGAACGTACCGGCGCACGACCGAAGGCGGTTCCGAACCGGTGATTGAATTCTTCGAGTTCCTTCATTGGATTCCATTTGGGTAGTGAGTTCATTTTGGTTTACTTTCGTTAACAATCAGGCCTGAATGCAGCGGCTCGCATTGGCATTCCCAACCACGTCCCTGCTGGCATCAGCCCGTTCATTTCTTCTACGGCAATAACCACTATCCCCCGCAGTGGCGCTGGTCCTTGTTTGGTCAACCATTACTGTTTCTTGGTGTTACGAAAGAAAGTCCATCAGCGCCCGCGACTGTTCATGGCCAGAACGCCAGCAACGCTGCTCCTCCAGCCAGCGATACTCCCAGTGCCCGCGCGGTCATCCTCTTCAAGTGCGGATGTCCCAGGACGGTGATCACGCCGAACTTGAAGCTCAGGTTGGCCATGGCACCCAGCAACACCACTCGCCAGCAGACTTCCGGTTCAATTTGTTCCGCCTGAACCAGTTGAGCTACGGAGAGGGTAATGGCGTCCATGTCGGTCAAACCAGAGATGACGGCGACGACGTAAAGACCGCTCTGTCCGAAATAATCACGTGCCGTGGCTGCGCCCACCAGCACGACCAGGTACAACAGTCCGAATCCAATCGCGGGCTTCAGGTCAGAGGGCGGATGGACATCCGATTCGGGCAGGAACGATTTACCGCAATCGCGAAGATAGAGCCACGCGAGCCCCGCCAGCAAAGCCATTTCCAAAAGGAGCGGCGGCAGTGTCAGCATGAGGATTTCAGGGGCGACCACCCCGATTTCGACAATGACACGAGCAAAGACGACCGGCGATGAAATCAAAATGACCGCCGTTGCCTGCCGCGCTCTGTCGAGCGATCTGATCGAGCCACGGGCGTAACTGACCGTGGTTGCCGTGCTCGATATTAATCCGCCCAGAAGTCCAGCCACCAACATCCCGCGACGCGCACTCATCATTCGCGACAACACGTAAGCGCCGAGGCTGATACCGACGATGAGCACGACCATCAGCCAGATTTCAAATGGATTAATGACGGCATAAGGTCCGAAATTTCGATTCGGCAAGACCGGAAGAATGACGAGTCCAATCAACGTCATTTGAATCGCCGCGCGCAGGTCGGCTTCCCCCATTCTGCGGGCAAGTTGATGCAGCATTCCTTTCCACTGCAGCAGTACCGCCAGACAACCGCAGGCCACAACGGCCTCGACAACGAATCCACCGGTCAGGCCCGCGCCAATCATGTAAATCAGCAGACAGGAAACCTGAGTCGTCGTCCCGGACCCACCACCATTATCGAAGTTGAGGCGGGCAACTATCGTAACTGCACCCGTTGCCAGCAATCCCGCTGCAACCGTCCAGCCGCCAAACTGCGAGGCCAGCAATCCTGCAAACCCGCCCGTCAAGGCGATAATTGGAAAGGTGCGAATGCCTGCCACCCGACTTCTGGCCCACTCGCGCTGAAGCCCAACCAACAGCCCCAGCCCGACCGCGATCGCAAGTTGATGGAGTGGGGTCAAATCCATATCCGCTGCCATCGTTTCGCCACCGGGCTCAGAGCAATTTTCATTAACCTGCCGCGACGTTGGCCACTGGTTTATCGAGCGGGCCTTCTGCGCCCCTTCTCCAACTCCGCCTGCGCTTCGGCCGTGTAAGCTGCCCAGGGAAGGGCCGCCAACCGATCAGCGGGAATCGGTTTTCCCGTCAATTGGCAGATTCCATAGGTTCCATCGAGAATCCGGTGCAGCGCCTGCTCGATCTCGAGCAACTCATCCTGCTCGCTGGATAACGTTTGCGCCGCCAGCTCGCGTCCGGATTCCCCGATGCTATCGTCGGCCGGATGCAGGTGATTCATTGGTCTGACAGTCAATGAATCCCCCAACAGATCCTGGCTATCCGACAGCAATCTCGCTCGGATTTTTATCAAGTTCCGGTAGTGCGACTTCCAGCGAGAATTAATCTTCGGCCCCGCGCCGACAATGGACTCGGTATCGGCGGCACCTCGTTGCCGATCGGATGCACCAGATTTCGATTCGGTTTTCATCCAGCAACGTCAATCTCAACGGAGATTCTGCTAACCAGATATTGCCAAACGTTACGACTGAAACAGCCTTCGGAGATCGCCTTGCGTTTGAAATGAAGATGAGCCAGGCACCAGGTTGTTATTTGTTTCCAGAATTCGCGATGAAAAGTTCCAGCGCCATAACCTGAGAATCCAGGGCGATTCTCGACATGCGAGCGATCACGTTTCGTGCCTCGCTCAACTGATTGTGGATTCGATCAGCGACGCGCCGGGCAAATTCACAGCCAAAGTCCGGAAAGGATTTGAGCAGTTTCTCCAAACGCTCGGCGACGATGCTTTGAGCCACCACATGGCCCGCCGAACGGGCGCTGAGGGGCCAACATTGATATTCACTCAATGATGGACAGCCGAGCAGATCACCCGCGCCAAGAATGCCGACTTCAGACCTCTCGCTCGCTTCCAATTCAACTTCCAACACCACTCTGCCAAACTGCAACAGGTGGATTCGGGTGGCTGGCTTCCCAGCCCGGCAAACGTATTCGCCGTCCTCAAACTGCGACCAAATCGAACAGCGTTCCAGCTCGATGAGCAGTTCCCGGGGAAGGCCTCTGAGCAATGGATGAACCGTATCAAATTGATTTGGACCGAGGTTCAACATGATGGAAGGGTACGGGCGGCACGAATTGTTCGCCAAACCCTGGTTGCCCGTTTTTGCACCCCATTTGACGATTCATCGATCCTTGCCAGGCTCCAACAACCGTACAGAATGAAAGAATGAGTTTCGGCGCTCAAACATCTGCTGCCTGTCATCCGGGCAGCTCGTTCCTGGCATTTGTCGAGACCGGTCGGATCAGGCAACGGTAATTGACGCATCGAGGTAAACATCTTGAATCAGGTTCAACAGCTTCACCCCCTCCGCCATGGGTCGCTGAAATGCCTTACGCCCTGAAATCAACCCCATGCCACCGGCCCGTTTGTTAATCACCGCCGTTCGTGCTGCCTGGGCAAAGTCGTCTTTACCGGAGGCTCCCCCGGAATTGATAAGGCCCGCCCGCCCCATGTAACAATTGGCGACCTGGTAGCGGGTCAGATCGATCGGATGCTCGCTCGTCAATTGCGAATACACGAGGTCATGCGTCTTGCCGAATTTCTCAAGCGCCCGATAGCCGCCATTGCAGTCCGGTTGTTTCTGTTTGATGATATCTGCCTCGATCGTAACGCCAAGGTGGTTTGCCTGACCGGTCAGATCGGCGCTCGTATGGTAGTCCTTATCCTTCTTGAAGGCATTATTCCGGAGGTAGCACCACAGAAAAGTAACCATCCCGAGTTCATGCGCCCGTTGAAAAGCGCGGGTCGTTTCCAGAATCTGTCGATGCGACTCGGGTGAGCCAAAGTAAATCGTGGCTCCGACCGCGACCGCCCCCATCTGCCAGGCCTGTTCGACCTGCGCGAAGTAAATCTGATCGTAACCATTCGGGTAACTCAGCAGCTCATTGTGGTTCAGCTTGACCAGAAAGGGAATCCGATGGGCGTATTTTCGCGCCACGGCTCCGAGCACACCCAGAGTGGAGGCGACGGCGTTACAGCCACCTTCGATTGCCAGTTCAACGATTCGTTCGGGAGCAAAGTATTCGGGATTGGGGGCAAAACTGGCCCCCGCTGAATGTTCGATGCCTTGATCTACAGGCAACAGCGAAAGATAACCGGTCCCGGCAAGACGGCCATGATTGAAAACTTGCGCGAGGCTGCGCAATACCATCGGCGAGCGATCGGATTGCGAGACAACGCGGTCGATGAAATCAGGGCCGGGCAGATGGAGTTGATTACGGGAGAACGTGCGACACTCGTGTTCAAGGAGAGAGTTCGCCTCGTTTCCCAATAGAGATGAAATGTTTGTATTCATGCGTGAAAAACCACGGTCGATCGTGTCGCAACCTTCGGCACCAGCGCGAGGACATTGCCACCCGATCCCCACGCAGCCGCACCGGCGGTAAGACTGCGGATTAGCATGAATGGCGCCAGCTTAAGCGGGTTGGTCGGTGAAAAGACGCGGGAAAATTGAATG
>CALBIE010000003.1 GCA_937893495.1 uncultured Verrucomicrobiales bacterium
AAAGGAGGAACAATGGCTGCAAAAGATCGTTATACCAAACTGATTGAGCGGGTCTTTAGCGAAAAATTCAAGAAAGGAGCGAAGAGAGTTCCGTTTCATCGGGAAGATTTGACGGCGGTTGCAAGTTCGCTGAACGTAAAGCTTCCAAGCAACATCGGCGACGTTGTTTACAGCTTTCGCTATCGCAAGGCGTTTCCCTCTGCAATTGCGAGCAAAGCACCCAAGGGGCATGAATGGATTATCTTGCCGGCGGGCCAATCAAAATATGTGTTTGTGGCAACGACGCTTGCATGGGTTGAACCAAATCCTGGATTGGTGGAAACCAAAATCCCGGATGCGACACCCGGTGTGATCAGTCGTTACGCGCTGTCCGACGAGCAAGCACTGTTGGCCCGAGTTCGGTACAACCGGCTGATTGATGTTTTTTCCGGTTTGTCGTGTTATCCGCTTCAAAGCCATCTTCGAACAACGGTAAAGGAGTTAGGGCAAGTCGAAACCGATGACTTATATGTGGGAGTGAACCGTAATGGCGCTCATTTTGTTCTCCCGGTGCAGGCGAAGGGCGGGAGTGACACATTGAGCATCGTCCAGGTTTGGCAGGATTGGCGCATGGCGATGGAAAAGTTTCCAAACCTGATTTGTCGTCCAATTGCCGCGCAGTTCATGTCCGACAACCTGATTGCGCTCTTCGAATTTTCACCTTCGGGTGAATTGTTGAAGATTGAGTCGGAGAAGCACTATCTGCTCGTGGACCAAGCAGAATTGACCGACGAGGAACTTAAACGATATCGGGATCTCGTGGTCTGATTTAGTTGCAGTAGATGAAACAATTCAAGGCCATTGCGGCAATGTCGTTGAACCGGGTGATCGGTAACGGGAACCAAATTCCGTGGTATCTGCCGGAGGATTTCAAATGGTTCAAACAGGCGACCATGGGGCAGGTGTTGGTCATGGGGCGCAAGACTTTTGAATCGATCGGCAAGCCCTTGCCGGGTCGCGAAACTTTGATTTTGAGCCGGACCGGATTTTCCGCGGAAGGGACTCGGACGGTAGTGTCACTGGATGAAATCAACCTGACGGCGGATGGGCGGGACTATTTTATCTGTGGCGGGGCGCAAATCTACGGACAGGCGTTGGGTCAGTGTTCGGATTTATTCCTCACGCTCGTAAAACGTGAAGTCGAGGGCGATGCGTTTTTCCCGAAATTCGAAAATGATTTTGAACTGGTCGAGGAAATTCGCGACTCGCCGGAATTTAAGATTCTACATTATCGAGCTCGAAGCGCGGAAGTCTGAGGGCAGGGGATTAAGCGCCGATCTGCTGGCGATAAGCGGCGCTATCCTGAAGGGCGTCGAGTTCAGCGGTTTTCGACAGCTTTAATTTGAAAAACCAACCTCCCCCAAACGGCTCGCTGTTAACGAGGCCGGGATTGCTATCCAACTCACCATTGATCTCAGTCACCTCGCCGCTGACCGGTGCGTAAATGTCGCTGGCCGTTTTCACGGACTCAACGACGGCGCAGGCTTCTCCGGCCGTAAGCTGTCGGCCGACTTCCGGCAACTCCACGAACACGATGTCGGTTAGTTCCTGTTGAGCATGGTCCGAGATGCCGACGGTTCCGGTGTCGCCTTCGATGCGAATCCATTCGTGGGACTTGGCGTATTTCAGATCTTCCGGGATTTGCGAACTCATATTACGCGGCAGTTGATAGCGTTAAGATTCCTTTTTGTAAATCGGCTTTCGCGTGACGATGGCCGGGAAACGACGATTTCGGATTTCAATCTCGATCTCGGTATCCGGCTTGGCGAATTCGGGGGGCACGTAGCCCAGCCCGATGCCCGCGTTCAGCGAGGGACTGAGCGTGCCGCTGCAAGTTTCGCCGACGCGTTCCCCATTGGCGAGGATGGCGTAATTTGGACGGGGCGGGGGAGATTTACCGGTCATCTTGAATGCGATGCAACGTTTGGCCGCACCAATCGCTTTCTGTTCGGCGAGCACGTTGCGGCCAATGAAGTCGCCTTTTTCGAGTGAAACGAAGAATCCAACGCCGGCTTCAATCGGAGTCGTGTCCTCATTCAACTCGTGTCCATAGAGCGGGTAACACATTTCCGTGCGCAAGGTGTCGCGCGCGCCCAGGCCGATGGGTTGCAGGCAGAATGGATGCCCAAGATTCGCGGCTCGGTCCCAGACGCGATTGATGAATTCGTTTTCGCATAGAACTTCAAAGCCGTCTTCGCCTGTATAACCGGTGCGGCAAATCCAAACTGGACCGGAATCAAATGGGAATTGCCCCAATTCGTTCTTCTTCAGTTCCGAGGGATGAGACGCGGACGTCCCGGAAACGGACGCCGAAGTGAAAATGGCATCCATTAATCCCGGTGACTTGGGTCCTTGAATGGCGACGGCGGACAGGGAACCTGATTTGTCCGTGACGGTGCATTCGGAATGGAAAGAAGACCGGGCGAGCTGTCCGTTTACCCACGCGATGTCGTCCGTGATTCGTGATGCGTTGATGACCAGCAGGTATTCCGTTGGCCCGGTTTGATAGGCGTAAAGATCATCGATGACGCCACCGCGTTCGTTACACATGAGCGTGTACTGGCCCTGTCCAGGTGACAGCTTGCGAATGTCGTTGGTAAGTAGCTGGTTGAGAAATTCCGCGGCGCGATTGCCAGTAACCACGACTTCGCCCATGTGGGAGATATCGAAGATGCCGACATTGTTTCGCACGCAAAGATGTTCATCGACGATGCTTGAGTATTGGACAGGCATTTCCCATCCGCCGAAATCGATGAGACGTGCGCCGGCTTGCTGATGTACCTCGAAAAGAGGAGTGCGTTGAGGTGACATGAGTGAAGCAAATCAGGTTACGAATAATGATATTTGCAGGAAACGACCACAATGGCTGTTTCAGTAATCTAATAGACGAGCCGATGTTCCTGAGTGATACGGCGCGACCAACAGCCGTGAAGTTCGTGCTTCAGGGGTTCTGGTTTTCCGATTCCGGCAAAAGGGTCGCGAAGGGCGTCTAACAGCAATTCCGCGATTCGCTTTTGCATTTTCCGGTCAGTTCTTCCCCATTCGACGAAATCTTTGAAACAACTTGGCGTGAATGCGAACAACCTCATTTGTGTCGGTCTAACTCATCCGATGACATTTCAACCAGGGTTCCGGCCGATTGAGCCTCGGCCATCGAAGTGATCAGGTGCTCGCGATTGACCGGTGATTTCAGCAGGTATCCGGTCGTATCCTCTGCCGCCTCGTCGCTCACCTCAATGGTGACCTTTCGCGACGGGAACGCCGCCTTGAGACTCGAAATGAAACGATCGTCGAGTTCCTCAGTGTTCAGCGTGTAAACCGTGTGCATGGAATGACAGTAGCCGTATTTTGAGTTCCTATCAACCGGGCAAAATAACAGCGGTGGGCACGGGGCAAATCAGCCCCATTTCTCGGTCTTCATTTGTTCTTTGGCGAGTTTCAGTTCATTGAGCACGAGATGCTCCGTTGCCTCGACGAGTTCGTTCGTCCCGCAGGCATAAACGATCGTATTGGCGGGGTTGTGAATATGTTCCTTGATCCATTCCGCGTTAATGCGGCCTCGACGTCCGTTCCAGGTATCATCCGGTTTTAATCGGGTACACGTTACGTAAAAATTAAATCGCGGATTATCCTGCTCAAGCTGTCGAAATTCTTCGTCGAAGATGATGTCATTCGTCGTCCGGACGCTGTAGAGGATCGTGATGTCGGTATCGAGTTTGCTTCGCGTGGCTTCACGAGCAAAGCCGCGGAATGGAGTGACGCCAGAGCCACCCGCGATGCAGAGCAGATGTTTGCCCGGAGGGTCGAAAACCGGAAGAAACTTGCCCACGGGTGGTATCACAAACATCGTGTGCCCCGCCTCGGCCCAATCGACGATGCGAGTTCCCATCTTGCCTTCGCGCTTGACGGTCACCTCGAAATGGCCCGTATCCAGTGCGCACGAGGAGAGCGAATAGGCCCGTTTGTATTTCGGACTGTCGGGAAAATAAACCGTGATGAACTGGCCGGTCTTGAATTCCACGTCGTAACCATGCGGCCACTTCAGGCGCAGGGTCTTGGTGTCAGGAAGTTCCATCTTCGCCGACTCGATTTCCATTTCTACAATCTTCTTCGCCATGCTTCTTGCGTCGTTCCGCCCCGACAATAGAGATGAACCATGGGCCGGTAAAGTGCTTTGGCAGGTCGGGCGAATTTGATTGCCCACTGACAGGCATTCCTCGACGTTCGTAGGAGATCAACCGGAAACCGACCATTCCAACTCTGCAAACCACGCGAAACTATACCTTCTTATGAGAACAATCCTTCCCTCGATCGGCCTGCTCGCCGCCTTGTGCTTTGGCTGCGATAAACCAATTGCCACTTCACCGCCGCCTGCTCCGGTTAATAAAGTCAGCGAAAGCGCCACTAAGGTCGCTGCTCCGGCAAAATTGGCGGAATCGACCACTGAACCTGAGGTGCCGTTCGTGATTGAAGGACTGACGGCGGATGAAATTATTAAGGAGACTCTGAGCCGCTACGCAAACCTCTCCAATTATGTTTCAAGTGGAACGGTGGTGACCGATATGGATATGTCAGGTGTCGATCCTGGAAATCTTCCCGGTGCAGGTAAGGGAGCCGAGGCCGCAGCAATCGTCGCAAGGCAGCCAAAGCAACAAAACGTTACCCATCAGTTCACACTTAAATTGGGACGCCCGGATCGGTATCTGATTGAGTGGTCAACATCGGTCGCGATGGCACCGGGAATGCAGATGAGCCGAGGTTCGATCTGGTCCGACGGCACGGGAGACTTTCTCAGTCTTCGAGATGGTCAATATTCGAAAGTCTCCAGTCGAATGATGGCGATGGCCTCAGCGACAGGCGTTTCTGGTGGGGTGGCTGGCACAATACCGCCCATATTTTTTGAAGAAGGATCGAATCCTCTCGTGGTGGCAAATGAAAAAATTCGACTGCCGGATGAGCCGGTCGGCGAAGAGTTGTGTTACGTGGTTGAAGTGGCGTTGCAGGGCATCATGAAGATACGATATTGGATTTCTCGCGAAGAGTTCCTGATTCGGCAGAGGGAACAGAAAATCGGGGGG
>CALBIE010000004.1 GCA_937893495.1 uncultured Verrucomicrobiales bacterium
ACCAAAGAGCCGGAAGAAACTGAAGCTGAGGATTCCATTCAGCCACAGATGCCCGCGCCCCTGGCGGCTCGCATGCGCCCGCGGAATCTCGACGAATACGCGGGGCAATCTCACATCCTTTCGCCCGGCATGCTGCTCCGGCGCGCCATCGAGGCCGATCGCATTCAGTCGCTCATATTTTACGGCCCGCCTGGCACTGGAAAGACCACGCTGGCTCAAATCATCGCCGCGCAAACCAAATGCCACTTCGCGCGATTGAGCGGCGTGGAATCCAACGTGGCCGACATGCGGCGGGTTCTTTCAGGCGCCTCAAATCGCCTGCAGAATTCCGGACGAACCACCATTTTGTTCATCGACGAAATCCACCGCTTCAACAAATCACAACAGGACGTGCTGCTGCCGGATGTGGAAAGCGGCGTCATCCGGCTCATCGGCGCGACGACGCACAATCCATTCTTCTTCGTCAACTCACCACTCGTTTCACGTTCGCAGATTTTCGAACTGCAATCGCTGTCCGAGAAGGATATTTACGAACTCCTTCAACGGGCGCTCGCCGATGATCAGCGTGGTTTGGGCCACATCAAAATACGCGCTGATGAAGATGCGCTCGTGCATCTCTCGCGGGTTTCAGACGGCGACGCGCGCAAGGCCTTGAACTCATTGGAGATTGCCGCGTTGACGACCTCACCCGGGCAGGATGGTTCAATTCACATCTCGCTCACGGTCGCCGAGCAATGCATCCAGAAGAAGGCCATCGTCTATGACGGCGATGGCGATGCGCATTACGACACGATTTCGGCGTTCATCAAGTCGATGCGCGGCAGCGATCCGGATGCGACTCTCTATTGGCTGGCCAAGATGATTCACGCGGGCGAAGACCCACGCTATATCACTCGCCGAATCATGGTGCATGCCGCAGAAGACGTGGGTTTGGCCGATCCCATGGCACTGGTGCTCGCGGTGGCCGCGCATCAGGCGGCGGAGACGATTGGCTGGCCGGAGGCGCGCATCCCGGTTGCGGAAGCAGCCATCTACATCGCGACGGCGTGGAAGAGCAATTCGGTCATTACCGCAATTGACGCCGCCCTTGACGACGTCAAAAACGGACGGACCCAGGCGGTTCCGGATCATTTGAAGGACTCCCATTACGCCGGCGCAAAGAAACTGGGTCATGGCGAGGGCTACAAATACGCGCACAGCTACGAAGGCGGCGTGGTGAAGCAGAATTACCTTGGGGCAGCGCGTAAATTTTACGAACCGGGCGATCAGGGAACGGAAAAGAAAATTCAGGAACGCCTCAATTGCTGGCGCAAGATTGTTGAACGGCAGCCGGATTCGACCGACGCGAACTCCAAGTGACACCAAAGGAACACAAGCAAGCTCTCCGCGACCAGATTCGCGCCGCGATTGCAGCCCTTGGCGACGACGAGAAATCAAGGTCGGCCACGAGCATCATCGGGCGGATTCGCGTCCACCGAAGTTGGCTTGACGCCCGCAATATCCTGCTGTTCTCACCGTTGCGCGACGAACCTGACATCGGCGGATTGCTTGAAAAAGGGCTGTCGCAATCCAAGACAATCTGCCTGCCCCGATACCGTCCGGCATCGGGCGATTACGAGGCGGCGATCATTGGGGACCTGGCACGCGACACGGTGACCGGCAGGTATGGCATCGCCGAACCGGACGACAATTGTGCTTCTCTGCCGCTAAACCAACTGGACTTGGTGCTGGTGCCTGGGGTAGCGTTTGCGGCTTGTGGCTCGCGGCTTGGCCGCGGGCGCGGTTTTTATGATCGGATATTGAAAACGGTTTCCGGACTGAAACTCGGTGTGGCGTTCGATGAACAAATTGTGGACGCCATTCCGTCTGAAGAACACGACGAGCGTGTGGACGGAGTTGTCACACCGACCCGCTGGATGGAGTAGCGCCCATTAACGGCGGTTCAACGGAATGAATTTGCTCGCCCAACTTGATTTCTGGCATGTCCTCCTGCTGATTGGCGGGATGGTCGCTGGTTTTTATTTCTCCCGCTGGAAAGACAAAAGTCTCCGCACGGAACAGGATCAGCAGCTTCAGGACAAAGTCGAAAACGCCCGGCGTGAAGGTGAAAACATCGTGCGCGAAGCGCGGCTCAAGGCGAATGAAGACGGTCTGAAGATTCGCGAAGAAACCGAAGCCTCATTCGCCAAACGACACAAGGAAATCGCTGATACCGAGCAACGCCACTGTCAGCGTGAGGCGATGGTCAATCAGCAGATGGAGGGACTGGTCGAACGCGAAAAGTCTTTGCAGGAACAACAGCGTCGCCTCGGCGAAAAGGAAAATGAACTCGGCAAGACAAGGGAAAACCTTGAGCAACTTCTCGCCGACCGCCGCGAAAAGCTGGCCGAGATTGCCCACCTGCGCGAGGAGGATGCGCGAGCACAATTGCTGAAGGAGGTGGAAACCGCGGCGCAAAAGGACGCCAACGATATTTCCCGCCGAATCATTGACTCGGTGAAAAGCAGGGCGGAACAGGAAGCCCGTCGGATTCTGAGCGTCGCACTCCAGCGTTATGCCAGCGACTACACTTTCGAGACGACGACCGCCACCATTTCCCTGAGCGGCGATGAAATCAAGGGACGCATCATTGGCCGGGAGGGACGGAACATCCGGGCATTCGAAGCGGCCACCGGAGTGACGGTATTGATCGATGACACGCCCGGCGCCGTCGTCCTCTCCGGATTCGATCCCGTCCGGCGCGAGATTGCCCGCGAGGCCATGCAACGCCTCATCCTCGATGGCCGCATCCACCCGACGCGAATCGAGGAAGTCGTCACAAGGGTCAACGAAGAGATCGATGAAACCATTACCAAAGCGGGTGAAGAGGCGGTGTTTCAGGCAGGTCTGCCGCCGATGCACGCGGAAATCGTGAAACAATTGGGCCGTTTGAAATTTCGCCAGAGTTTTTCGCAGAATGTGCTGGCGCATTCCGTCGAAGTCGCCCACCTGTGCGGATTGATGGCCGCTGAACTCGGACTGGATATCACCAAGGCCAAGAAAGCCGGGCTGCTGCACGACATCGGCAAGACCATGAATCAGGAGATGGAGGGCTCACACGCCACCGTCGGCGCCGAGTTCATCAAGCGCCACGGCGAGTTGGAGGAAGTCGTCAACGGCGTCGCTTCCCATCACGACGAAGTGGAGCATACCTGCCTTTACGGAATTCTGGTCAGCGCCGCCGACGCGATCAGCGCAGCCCGGCCAGGGGCCCGGTCTGAAACCATGACCACCTATGTCAAGCGGCTGGAAAACCTTGAAAAGATCGGAATGTCATTTGACGGGGTGGAGAAATGCTACGCCATCCAGGCTGGTCGCGAACTGCGCGTCATGGTCAGCCCGGACGCGATGGACGACGAAGCCGCCACGGCGTTGGCCCGCAAGGTCTGCCGGCGCATCGAGGACGATCTCCAGTATCCGGGCCAGATACGCGTTACCGTCGTTCGCGAACGTCGCATCATTGAGTTCGCCAAATAAAAAAGGCGACCCGAAGATCGCCTTTCACAAAATCGTCTTTTCGTCGCCGCTAATAGCGCCGATCGTTCTGAAAAAATCCCGGAATCCCGGTTTCCCAGCCTTTGGGTGAATTCCACGGACGAGCCGAGCGATTCTCGGGCTCACCGGTCGTCTTGCACCCGGTGGAAATTAATCCTCCTGCGCAGAGAGCGGCCAGGCAAACGATTCGTATCAGACGCGTAGCGCTCATTTTCCAGTGGGAGCGATCACCTTGTCACCCTCTTCAATTTCATCACCCGACTCGAAATCAGAGAGAATGTTTGCGATGGAGTGGCCGGGTTCAACTTTTGCCACCTTCAATCGAGCGATGTACCGGCCGTCACGACTGACGGTCAACTCGCCGTTCTGCCGAACCCCATGGTTGCCACCGATATTGAGAATTGCAAACCGCCATTTCGGATCGACCGCTACGACTATGCCTTCAATTCCGGTAGGCTGCAGGACTCTTTTGTTCGGGTTCCGCAAGACTTCAACCTGCCCGGCCAGTGAGTTGTATTTAACTGCCAGAATCTTCTGCTCGGCCTTAATCGTGCTCAACTCACCCACGGCGAGCGGCAATTCCTTGTGGATTTGCCGAATCTTCGCTGGAGTCAGCTTCAACTGGTCCTTGATATCGAAAAACTCCTTGTTCATCGCGATCGTCTGATCGCGCGAGTTTTCAGCCTGCTTTTGAGCCGTTTTGGCCTTCTGAGTCTCGGCCTCCGCAGCCGCTTTTGCCGTCTTCTCGCTATCCAAAACACGCTTGGTTGATACCAGATCCGCGCTAAGCGTGTCCCGCTCAAGCGTCGTTTTGTCCAGTTTCTGCCCTAGATCGGTCGATTTGGATTTTTCACTGGACAGATCGTCGTTCAGTTTCGACTTGTCCTCATTCAAATTCTCGATCTTCGCCTTAATCTGCGTTTCGGTGAAGAAAAGGACAGCCGCACTGGCGGCGGTCGCTAGAATCAGTAATATCTTAATAACCATCTTGCCCGGTATTTCGGTTGATTTGGAGGGAAATTTCTACCCGCTCCGAGGCGACGTGTCAACGCTGCACTCGTGTTACAATTAAGCTCTAAAATCGATATTCTTTGCGTAGTCCATACGGCGTCACATCGTGACCCTCTCCAATTTCGTGGAGCGTTGAGTCAAACCAGTCCGAGCTCGAGAGTAAACCCATCGACACAGATTCCGACCCTACGCAAAATCAATATTTCACTTGGTTCCCTTTACACGCCGTGAATAAATATCGGTGAATGATAACCCGCCCGCCAAAAGACATGTCGCGCAGATATTGGTTCCCCGTCGCACTTATCGGTGCCTGCCTCCTGGCCTGGCTGTTCCGCGGGGCTGACAGCAGCATTTCAAATACCGGGGAACCCCCACGCCCAGTCGCTGACGGGGCCTCGACTTTCCCGGTCGACCCCACTGCGGAGGCAGAACAACTGGCGGCCGAAAGAGCACGACTGGACGCCTCTCTCTGGGCAGTCGAACGGGAAGCGCAGCGGCATGAGGAAGTTTTCGTCCGGCTGTGGGATACATTGAGGTCGAGCACCAATCGTTACACTACCTTGACTCAGTTTCCGCTCTCAACGCTGAATGTTCGTGGCTTCGGAGCCCCCACCATCTTCTCGCACGACATTGGCATTCAGCGTCCAGTCGGCCCGGTAATAACCTGGTCAACCAATGAGTTCTGTAACTGGCTGAGTCAAATCGAGGCTTCCGG
>CALBIE010000005.1 GCA_937893495.1 uncultured Verrucomicrobiales bacterium
TTAGCGCAGAGTAGCGTTGGGCACCGGGAATCATAAACACCAGAAACAGCAAAAGTATCCAGTTTGAATCCCGCCGTATCTCAATCTTGGTCGTCTTACCGCGTGCCGACGCATTGCATTTGATGCACCGGTCAGGCAGCGATGCCTTGCATCCCTTCACGATAAATTTCCCTGTCCTTGCCACCACGCGATCCTCCAGCGCGATGCCGGATTCCACCGATTTGATGACTGTTGGTTTGCAGGCGCCACAAAGCCAGCAGCCCTGAAATGAAATAACATCGTCAGGCTCGAACAGTGCGTGGCAATGGATGCATTGCACTCGCTCGTCCGGTCTGGCTTTGGGGTCCATGGGTGAAGTTTTCTTTGGCTACTCGACGGCCAGTGTAGGGCAAGGGATATGAATCGCAATTGATCTCGATTCCTCCTCGCCCCGCGACGAAGGAGTGGGGCGAGGTCCGAGGAGAGGGGAACAACAAACCTCCTCTCCATGAATCGAGTGCCATCTGTGGGGATGTTCCGGGGTTCAAGGCCCGTGATCAGGTCGCGAAGGAGCAGGAAACTCTCCACGAACCGGGACGCCCCCTCACCCATCCCTCTCCCCCGCTGGGGGAGAGGGTGCCTGAAGGGCGGGTGAGGGGGTTTTCGGGTTCATGGCCTCGATTCGCGTCCTGTCGTTGGAGGTATGAACCGGACGGGGAGAGGCGGGTCTGCGACCCGCAGCAACTTCGCCAGACCTATCGTGGACGAAACCAACGGGAACGCCTTCGAGTCCGGAACCGGCTGCGGCTCAGAGAGCGCTCCGGTTCAGGGGTTCAAAGCGCAAATTCTTCGGCGAAATCTCTCCCCGGCCTGCTCCTCCATCCCAATGGAGGAGCGGGAGTGGAAGCGGCGAATACGCTGGTGTCATTGCACACAACACCAACCGCCACAGTTGAATTTACTCGTCAGCGGGGTCTTTCGGCCGCTTCAGGCGGCCGGTCATGGCGAGGAACCAAAACAGTCCAACCACGCCGAGATCCGCGACGGTGATGCCAATGCTTCCGATCAATCCGAGTTTTTCAAACATCCCGGTAACCGCCAACGCCACCGTCGTCGCGATCACACCCAAGGTCACTACGCCCGCCACGATGATGCCGTACATCGGATTGGGCTTCGGTTCCATGCGGTGAAGGTCAGGCGCGATTGACGCGGATGCGGTTGTTCTCGTCGAGAATGACGACTTTGGGTTTCCACTTCTTGGACTCGGCTTCATTCACGTCCGCAAAGCTCATGATAGTGACCAGATCGCCAATCTTGCCCAGATGCGCGGTGGCACCGTTCAGCTCAATGGCGCCGTTGCCGGCCGGGCCTTCGATAACGTAGGTTTCAAAGCGATTGCCGTTGCCCATGTTGCCCACGAGGATTTTCTCATAGGGAAACAGCCCGACGGCCTCCATCAGGTCGGAGGCGATCGTCATGCTGCCCTCGTAATGAACGCTGGCATCGGTGACCTTCGCCTTGTGAATTTTCGATTTTAGCAACGTAATCAGCATCTTAAGTCAAACGGTTGCGCAGTTTTTTACCGCAACACCGTTGGCTCAAATTATTCCAGTCGGCCACGGGAATCAATGGTTCGTCACGGTGAATCCGAAACAGCGGAAAATGGCCCGCTTTTCCCGCCAGTGGGGTTTGACTCCCTTTCCGGGAGTCACTATAAAGCCGGCCGAAGCCAACTCAATCTTTGATTCAAAACCAATTATGAGCAGAAAAATCCGATACGGCATGGTGGGCGGCGGACGCGGCGCGTTTATCGGCGCGGTGCATCGAATCGCGGCATCCATCGATCAGCAGATTGAACTCGTGTGCGGCGCGTTTTCAAGCGATCCCGAGCGTTCCAAAGCCAGCGGCGGCGACCTCTTTCTCCCGCCCAGCCGGTGCTACGGAACGTTCATGGAAATGATCAAGGCGGAGAAAGCCCTGCCCGCCGACCAGCGAATGGATTTTGTCGCGATTGTGACACCGAATCACATGCATTTCCCGCCGGCCAAAATGGCGCTGGAAAACGGATTCCACGTGTTGAGCGACAAACCGGCTACGTTCAATCTGGCCGAGGCGAAGAAACTGCAGGCCATCGTGAAAAAGTCGGGGCTGCTTTACGGGCTGACGCACAACTACACCGGCTATCCGCTCGTTAAGCAGGCGCGCGACATGATCAAGGACGGCAAACTCGGCAAGATTCGCAAAGTCGTCGTCGAGTATCCGCAAGGATGGCTGGCGACGCGGCTGGAGGCCAGCGGGCAGAAACAGGCCGACTGGCGTACAGACCCGAAACGATCGGGCGCTGCTGGTTGCATTGGCGACATCGGCACGCACGCGGAAAATCTGGCCGAGTACATTACCGGCCTCCAAATCAAGGAATTGGCCGCCGACATCACTGCGTTCGTCAAGGGTCGCAAGCTCGATGACGATGGCAATGTCCTGCTGCGATTCAACAACGGCGCGAAGGGCGTGCTGCACAGTTCGCAGATTTCCGTCGGCGAGGAGAACAACTTGAACATCCGAGTCTATGGCGAGACGGGCGGCCTTGAATGGCATCAGAACGAACCCAACACCATGATCATGAAATGGTTGGATCAACCGATGCAGATTTACCGCACGGGCAACGGCTACCTCGGCGCCAATGCCGCCGCTGCAACGCGTACACCACCCTCTCATCCCGAGGGTTACCTCGAAGCGTTTGCCAACATCTACAAAAATTTTGCCAATGCCATTCGTGCGCGGGTCGATGGGAAGAAGCTTAAAAAAGATGATCCGGCCAACGACTTTCCGAAGATTGAGGACGGCGTGCGTGGTATGGCGTTTATCGAAGCGGTCGTAAAGTCGTCCAAGGGCAACGCCAAGTGGACCAAGTTGAACGTCTGACAATTATTTCAATCAATTCGAAAGGCGCGGATAACATCCGCGCCCTTTTTGTTTGTTGTTTGAGACTGCTGATCCAAATCTAGCCGGATGCCAAAGACACTTCGCATTGGAATGATTGGCTACAAGTTCATGGGCAAGGCCCATTCGAACGGGTGGCGACAGGTGAACCGTTTCTTCCCCGATTTGCCGGCGGAGGTGGAACTGGCGACCATTTGCGGTCGCAATGCCGTCGCCGTGGAAAAGGCGCGCAAGGCTCTCGGATGGCGGAAGACGGAAACTGACTGGCGCAAGGTGGTCAACGATCCGGCCATTGATGTCATCGACATCAACACTCCCAACGACACGCACTGCGAGATCGCGGTTGCCGCGGCGAAGGCGGGCAAGGCGATTCTGTGCGAGAAACCGTTGGCGCGAAGTGTCGCCGAGGCAACGAAGATGGTGGACGCCGTCAAGAAGGCAAAGGTCGTCAACATGGTCTGCCATAATTATCGGCGGATTCCCGCCGTGGCACTTGCGAAGCAGATGATTGAGAACGGCGAATTGGGCGATCGGATTTATCACTACCGCGCGCGCTACGCCCAGGAATGGCTGGCGAATCCGGAATTCCCGCTCGTGTGGCGGTTGCAGAAGAACATTGCCGGCTCGGGCACGCACGGCGACATCGACGCTCATATCATCGACCTCGGCCGTTATCTGGTCGGAGAATTGAAGGAGGTTTGCGGGTTGATGGAAACATTTACGAAGCAACGTCCCTTGTGGGAGGAGGGCACAGCGCCACCTCAACCGACGAAGGACGGTCGCAAGGGCAAGGTGACCGTCGATGACACCGTGACCTGGATCGGTCGGTTCAAGAACGGTGCCATCGCAAACCTTGAAGCAACGCGGTTTGCCTGGGGCCGCAAGAACAACATCACGTTTGAGATCAATGGCGACAAGGGCAGTCTGTTCTTTGATTTCGAGGACATGAATCGCCTCAAGTATTTCAGCGTGAACGATGCCGACCATCGGCGCGGGTTCACCGACATCATCGTGACCGATCGCCTGGCGCATCCGTATGTGGGAAACTGGTGGCCGCCGGGGCACATCATCGGGTACGAACATACCTTTGTTAATACCATCGCGGATTTCGTCCGCGCAGTAGCCAGCGGAAAGAGTGTCCATCCGACTTTTGCGGATGGTCTGCTAAACGAGAAGGTTTTGGCGGCAGTAGAGACTAGCGCGCGGGAGCGCAAATGGGTCGCTGTTTAGCAACACAAGATTCCAAGGGATTACGGTTCAGTTTCGAGAATCGTTTCGTTCAAGACATCTACAGTTTCTGCTGCAGCGAATCGATCGAAAGCCCACGGCCGGAGTCTATCCGGGCATCCGCTTCCTCCAGTTTACGCAAATACTCCGGATTGTCCCGGTCTTCGAGGAATCGAATCAAGGCGGCGATATGCCACCTTTCGTCCGGTGTCAATTCCATGACCTTTTCTTCAATCTCGCGAAGGCTCATACGGAAAAGGTAGCAAATGATTCCGGACAGACAATTCCGATTTCCTGCGGGCGTGCTTGCCCCGTTCTTGGTGCTTGCCATAAGCTCGCGTTGTGAGCGGCGAAATATGAGCACACTGAATTTTGCAATCATCGGGACGGGCGGAATCACCCTTCAAAACCATTTGCCGGGACTGGCCTTGTGCAACGACGTCAAGGTAACCGCTCTCTGCGACGCCAATCCCGCGACGCTGGAAACGGCACGGCAGGCGACGGGAGCGGAGTTCACCACCTCAAACTGGGAGGAAATTGTCGCTCGCGATGATATTCATGCGGTCATCATCGCGACACCGAATGTATTTCATCCGCCCATTGCCATCGCGGCGGCACGCGCCGGAAAGCATATCCTTTCCGAGAAGCCGCTCGCATTGAACGCTGCGGATGCCGCTGAAATGGCTGCGAAGGCGGACAAGGCCGATGTGCGACACATGACGGCATTCACGTATCGATTTGTTCCCGCGATGCGGTATTTGCACCATCTCATCAAGCAGGGTGATGCCGGGATGATTTATCACTATCGGTCATGTCGGTTACAGGATTGGGGCACGCGCAATGTCGGTTGGCGACAACAAAGGAAGATGGCAGGTACGGGCGAGATTGGTGACATGCTCAGCCATCGGATTGACTTCGGGCGACATCTGATTGGCGAGTACAAGCGACTGGTGACCAGCCTGGTGAATCACACTCCCGTGCGCGACGGCGCGCCCAATGACACCGACGACTGGGTCGGCCTGCTCGGTGAATTCGTGACTGGCACGACCGCGTTCATGGAGAGTTCGAAGCTCGCCAGTGGCGTCAATGAAAGTTGGCGCAGTCCGGACCGCGTGGAATTGAACGGCAGCGAGGCGAGTTTCAGTTTCACGACCGGATGCTGGAATGAACTCCAATTCGGGAAGCTCGGCGGCCCGGGGATGGCGGCGTTGCCGATTCCAAAGGAATTTTACGTCTGGCCGGGCTCGTCGCGCGATCCCGGCGTGGGCGATCCACTGGTTTCGTTTCGCTATGATCAAGCGGTGGAGTTCGTCAACGCGATTCGCGAAGAGCGGCCCTGTGCCATCACGCTCGATGACGGAGCAAAGGCGCAGAAGGTAATTGACGCCGCCGTGACGTCGGCCGAGACCGGCCAATGGGTGGAGTTGAATTGATTTTTAGATATGAGCAAGACAGCAGTTGTAACCGGAGCAGGCAGCGGGGTTGGACAAGCCACCGCGGTGATGCTGGCGCAGCAGGGTTGGAACGTCGCCATTCTCGGAAGGCGAAAGGATGCCCTCGATGAAACCCTGGCCCAATCGGGTGAAGCAGCCGAACGCGTTTTGGTCTGTCCGTGCGATGTGGGGCAGCAGAGCCAGGTGCAGGCGACGGCGGCCATCATTGCGGAAAAAGATTGGTCCGTGGACGTCGTCGTAAATGCCGCCGGAACAAATTTCAAGCAGCGCTATCTGCCGGATATTTCCCTGGAGGATTATCACGCCACCCTCGATGCGAACATGAACGGCGCGTATTATTGTTCGCAGGCGTTTCTGCCTCCGATGCGCGAACGCAAATCCGGGACGTTCGTTTTTGTCTCATCGGATTCGGCGTACGAACCGAACCTGAAAGCGGGCGTAGCGTATATCATGTCCAAGATGGGAATGGTGGGTTTATCTCGCTCGATCAATTGCGAGGAGGGTCCCAACAATATCCGCTCGTGCGTGATTTATCCCGGTGAGATTGATACTCCTCTGTTGGCCAAACGCCCGGTTGTGCCGGATGAGGCGCGACGTCAGTTCATGATGACGGCCGAGGACGTGGCCTCCACCATTCTTCACGTCATCAACCTGCCGCAACGCGCGGTGTTGGAGACGATCATCATGCGCCCGACGATTCGTGGCTGAGCACGACTCGGATTGGCCGGAGCAAGCTTCACGCCCCGATCACTCAATCGGCGGCTGACGCTCCCTGGGAATCCTCCGCCTCTTCCCTAAAGCGTGGTCGTGATTGGCAAAAAGTCCTGATCCCGCGGCCTCAGGGATCCCCCGATGCGAGCATCAGGGTTTTGCCCTGATTGTGGAAACGCGCCCGGGACGTATCTTGGAATTGTAAACAGTAACCGAAGATACAAGCCATGAATACGAAACCGAATATCCTCAAAGAGAACCCCGGAATTTCGAATGTCAAAATCAGCTTTCCCCGCAAGCCGGTCGTGTTTCTCGATATTGTCGTGAGGCAGTTTACCCGGCACTCGGGACCAGCGCGGGCTTCGATTGCACGGCTTGATCGACCAAATATTTGACGGTGACTCCTGATTCCAGACGCACGGCGTTCTGGAATCCAACGACCAACGAAAGGATTCGAATGGTGAGTGAGCAAAGTAATATTTTTGGATGCCTGGGCAAATTGCGTATGGCTGTGGGTTAAGGCCAGGTGTTCAAAAAACATAAAACCGGCACCGGTGAGATTCATCTCCTGGTGCCGGTTTTTCATTTTCTCGCTGAATGGCAGCGAGGCTTGCAATCTCAGTATCCAGCGCCGAGATTTTAAAAAAACTCGCGTCAATGCCATCGAACGACAAGAAATCCTCGGCCAAGTAAACCAGTTGATAATTCATCTATGAGGAAACTCAACCAGATCAGACGAGGCCTAATCAGGGCGGTTACGGTAGCCCTTTTAATCGGCACTTCTTTTGCGGCCGAATCGAATCCCGACCGGGTAGTAGCGACGTATTCCATTGTTGGATTTGATCCGCAGACGGGTGATCTGGGCGTAGCCGTGCAGAGTAAATTTTTCGGCGTAGGTAGCGTTGTACCGTTCGCCGAAGCCGGGATTGGCGCTATCGCCACTCAATCCTACGCCAACATGCGTTATGGCCCGGATGGATTGGCCCTCCTCGCAAAGGGGATTTCAGCGACCGCAGCGTTGAAGCAGTTGACGGATGCCGATGAGGATCGCGCTCGACGTCAGGCAGGAATAGTCGATGCGCGCGGGCAAAGCGCGAGTTTCACGGGCGCGAAATGCATGAATTGGGCCGGGCACATCATCGGTTCAAATTATTGTGTCCAAGGCAACATCCTTGCTGGTGAAAAAGTTGTGCAGGCAATGGCTTCAGCATTCGAGAAGGTTCGCAGGAATCCGGATTCCGAACTGGGTGATTGGCTGATGCTGGCCCTGGCAGCGGGCGAGGCTGCCGGAGGGGACAAGCGGGGGCGACAGTCAGCCGCGCTATTGGTCGTGCGAAAGAACGCCTCCTATGGCCAGGCAACCGATCGCTACATCGACCTCCGGGTAGAAGATCATACGGAGCCAATCGAAGAGTTGGCCCGCCTGCTGGCACTGCACAAACGATTCTACTCGCATGCTCATCATAACAAGCCGCCACCACCATCGTTTGAGCCATCTGGTCTCGTGGCCGATGAGCGAGGAGAAAGTGACGAGCATCAATATGGTTGGCTAATGGCCTTGATCGTTGTCGTCGTGTTTCTGGCAATTATGCTGCATCCAACTCAAGGAACACCTTCACAAAACCTTGGAATCAAAGATGGACTCCTTGCGCCTTGCCCGCGAGCGCCCAGTTGCGTCAGCAGCCAGGCAAGCGATGATCGTCACACTGTAAAGCCGTACGCATTGATCGATACCATCGCCAAGGGCAAATCAATTATCACCCAGGCCATGCTGAGTCTGCCGCGCAC
>CALBIE010000006.1 GCA_937893495.1 uncultured Verrucomicrobiales bacterium
GGATCGCCGGGTCGAGTTGACCATCGAGAGCGAACAGGTCAATCAAGGTTTCCAGCAATAGACAAAAATTGCCAATTGCGTTTCCACCGGAATATGTGAATCGACATCGTCGGCAATTCGTATTGAATGGTAACCCAATCAAATGCGCCACTGCCTGACATTGCTGTTATTGACCGTGTCCCTCCCCTGCTTTCGGGCGGATGAGCCGGCCGCAAATCTCCCGTGGTCCTTCCGACCGGTCGAAAAGCAGGCGCTTCCCGCGATTAAACAGGTTGATTGGCCGCATACACGCACGGACCATTTCGTTCTCGCCCAGATTGAGACGGCGGGATTGAAACCGGCCCCAGTGGCGGAACCCCGCGTTCTGCTTCGTCGCCTGCACTTTGATTTGACCGGTCTGCCCCCCACACCCGAAGCCGTCAAGGCGTTCAAACTTTCGGATCTGCCCGCCGTCGTGGATGAACTTCTGGCCTCGCCCCATTACGGTGAGCGCTGGGGACGGCACTGGCTCGATCTCGCGCGCTATACGGACAAGACCGCCTCCTGGTTGGAATCCACGGCCTCCGCATGGCTCTATCGCGACTGGGTCGTCAATGCCTTCAACAACGACATGCCCTACCCGGAGTTCGTGCGCCGTCAGTTGGCCAACGATCTGATTCCGGATTCCAATCCAAAAGACAACGCCGCACTCGGCTTTCTCGGGCTCAGTCCGACCTACTGGAAGGAACTCCAACTGCCACCCGAAATCATCAAGCAGACCGTCGCGGACGAATGGGAGGAACGGGTTGATGCGCTCGGGCGGACGTTTCTCGGACTCACGGTCGCGTGCGCGCGCTGCCACGATCACAAGTCGGATCCGATCACCCAGCAGGATTACTACGCGCTGGCGGGCGTGTTCGCGAGTGTGAAAATTGCTGACCGACCAACCATGTCAGACGAGTTGTGGGCTCCCGTTGCGAAGGCGCGCGCGGAGGTTGGCAAGCTGGAGAAAGAACAGGCTGAATGGAAGAAAAAGAAGCCGAAGGACTTGAAGGAGCAGTTGGCGAAACTTGATGCCGAAATCAAAAAAATTCAGGACGCCACGGCGCATTATCACGTGCCGATGGCGAACGGCGTGGAGGAGGCGGCGCTGTTCGTGAAGCAGAACACCACCAAGCACGGAACCATTCTCGATTACCAGATGGGCAAGGCCCGTGATCTTCCGGTCCATCGCCGCGGCGATCCCAACACGCCGGGTGAAACGGTGGCGCGCCGGTTTCTATCGGCGTTCAAATCACACTCGAATTCTTCTCGCACCTTTGCTCGCGGCAGCGGTCGGATCGATCTCGCCGACGCCATCACCGAGGATGCCCGCCCGCTCGCGGCGCGGGTAATCGTCAATCGCGTCTGGCAGCATCACTTCGGCCGCGGTCTGGTTGCAACTCCGAGCGAATTCGGCGCGCTTGGCGACAAGCCGACGCATCCCGAGCTGCTGGACGATCTGACCGCCGGATTCATCGACAACGGCTGGTCACTAAAATGGCTCCACCGGGAAATCCTGTTGTCCTCGACGTGGCGGCAATCGTCGTCCCACCGGGGGGCCGAAGCCAAAGACCCGCGCAACCGGTATCTGGCCCGCATGCCGCGCCAACGACTGGATATCGAAGCCTGGCGCGACTCAATGCTCCGGGTGACCGGCCGGCTCGATGCCACCGTCGGCGGTGAACCCACCGAGTTGACCGACATCAGGAACAATCGTCGCACCCTTTACGGAACGGTGCATCGCCGGGACCTGGACAAGATGCTGACCATTCACGACTTCCCCGATCCCATCGCTCACGCCCCGGCCCGGAATACGACCATTACGCCGCTCCAGCAGTTGTTCACCCTGAACAGCCCGTTCATCGAGGAACAGTCCGCGGCTTTCGCAGCCCGCATTGCGAAAGAGGAATCGCTGGAGCAACGAATCGCGCTGGCCCACCAGTTGTTGTTTCAGCGCGAGCCAACGAAGAGGGAAACCGCCATCGCACTGCAATTTGTCTCCCACACGGAAGACGACAGCGCGAAATGGACGCAATACGCGCAGGCGCTGCTGGGCAGCAACGAATTTTTGTTTGTTGACTGAACATGCGATCCGCAACCCGGATGATACACGAATTCCAACATCGAGCAGGTGGAGCGCCGGCCTCCGGCCCGGCACGTTTGTTACATTGACACAACGATCTGCCGTGCTGGCAGCCGGCGCTCCGAAAACAGGAATGTTAATTGAAAGAATGAGCAAGAGAACAACCGCGAATTGGTGTGATAATTGGTTCGGAGTTCCGTCTTCAGGCGGCTTTGATTGCCCTATCGTGAACGACGAGGGGATTTCGATTTCCCTCCGACGGGCCGAGGAAATGAAGTCTGGCGTCGTTCGTGGATTGAACCAAAACGAGACGTTCGAAAAAGCACGCAGGTCATTGCGACGAAAGAACGATGAATAGTCCGTTGATCATCAACCGTCGCCACGCCCTGAAAACCATGGGCGCCGGAATGGGTGCCCTTGGGCTGGCCACCACTTGGAATGCTGCCGGGGATTCCCCCATCGGCTCGAACTTTGCCCCACGGGCCAAACGGGTGATTCACCTGTTCATGAACGGCGGACCCTTCGGACCGGATTTCATGGACCCGAAACCGGCATTGACGAAGTACGCCGGTCAGCGACCCAAAGGCGCCGACTTGCGCACGGAGCGGCCGACCGGCGGATTGCTCACCGTTCCGTTTGAATACCAGAACCACGGGCAGAGCGGATTACCCATCAGCGATGCCCTGCCCCTGCTCTCGCGCCATGCGGATGACATTTGTGTTCTGCGGTCGCTCTACACCGACAACCCGAATCATGGACCGGCCCTGCTGTTGATGAACAATGGGACGATGACGCCCAAGGTTCCCAGCATGGGCGCGTGGATGTCTTACGGCCTCGGCAGCGAGAATCAGAATCTTCCTGCCTACTTTGTCCTTTGCCCGGGCAAGCCGGTGAGGTTCTCCATTCTGTGGAACAGCGCATTTCTCCCGAGCAAACACGCGGGTGTTTACATCAACCATTCCAAACTGGATCCGAAACAGATGATCCCCTGGTTGACGAACAGGAAACTGGATCCTCAAGCGCAGCGCAAACAGCTCGACCTGATGAACGCGCTGAATGCCGAACATCTGGCCGCCCGCGGTGGCGCGGACCAGGCATTGCAGGGTCGCATCGAGGCGATGGAGACGGCATATCGGATGCAGTTTGCCGCGACCGATGCGTTTGATTTGGCGCGCGAACCGAAGGCCGTTCGCGAGACATATGGCCCCGGGCATTTCGCGAATGGCTGCCTGCTCGCCCGACGACTTGCCGAACGCGGCGTCCGTTTCACCCAGGTTTATTACGGCAACGGCCAGCCGTGGGACACGCATCGCAACCATGACGTGTCCACCCGCAAACTGGCGAAAGACATCGACCAACCAATCGCCGCGCTCATCGAAGATTTGAAGCAGCGAGGAATGCTCGAAGATACGCTGATTGTTTGGGGCGGCGAATTCGGTCGTACGCCCGTCAGCGAGAACGGCAATGGCCGGGATCACAATCCACACGGGTTCCTCTACTGGATGGCCGGAGGAGGCGTTCGCGGCGGGTATGCGCACGGCGCAACCGATGAGTTTGGATTCAAGTCCGTCGAGAAGCGCATGCATCATCACGACTTCCACGCGACGCTGCTTCATCTGATGGGCATTGAGCATGAAAAGTTGACCTTTCGCTACGCTGGCCGCGATTATCGGCTCACCGATGTTCACGGACATGTCGCCCATGAAGTTCTGGCCTGAGTAGCGCAGGCGTCTCGCCTGCACCAACAGTGATGTTGCCAACCAACGCGCACGAAATCTCCCCAATTGAACCGGTGTGGCAGTCGCCTTATGCAGGCTGGAAGCCTGCGCTCCGTTCTGCGACACGCCGTGCTGGAAGCCCGCGCTCCGGTTTCACCCTTCGACTGACCGTCCTGCTGCTTTTTCTCGCGTCCCACGCAACGATTCACGCCGAGGACACGTGGTGGTCCGTCAAACCGGTCGTTCGTCCTTCGCCTCCCGGCAATTCGCCGAATCCAGTCGATTCATTTATCAAGGCGCGCCTCGCGGAGAAAGGAATGTCCATGTCCCCGCAAGCGGATCGCCGCACGCTGATCCGCCGGCTCTATTTCGATCTGCTCGGCCTGCCACCGACTCCGAAACAGGTGACTGACTTCATCAACGATCTGAATCCGAAAGCCTATGAAAACCTCGTTGAGGAGTTATTGAAATCGCCACACTTCGGCGAGCGCTGGGCACAGCATTGGCTCGATATCGCCCACTATGCCGACACGCATGGCTTCGAACGCGACAAGTTGCGTGTCAATGCGTGGCGATATCGGGACTACGTCATCAAGTCCTTCAATGAAGACAAACCGTACAACCAGTTCATTCGCGAACAAATTGCCGGGGACGTGATTGATTCAAAGAATCCGGAAGCGGTGACCGCCACGGGATTTCTCGCGGCGGGTCCGTTCGACTTTGTCGGTCAGAAGGAAACCAAGAGCCCCATCCTTCGGCGCGCGGCAAGAGCGGATGACCTCGACGATATGGTCACGCAGGTCATGACCGCGACCATGGGAATTACGATCAACTGCGCCCGCTGTCACGACCACAAGCTCGACCCGATTTCGCAGAAGGAATACTACCAATTATGGTCCGTCTTCGCAGGTGTGCAACGCGATGACCGTGAGATTGACATCAATGCCGCCACGGGCCGTGAAGAAAATCTGAAGCAGGCAAAAGCTCGCCTCGGCCAGGTCCGGTCGGAGCTGGGGCACCTCACCGGCGAGGGACTTGATCTGGCTGATTACGTTGGTGGCGGCGACGGGCGCGGCACGGGCGTAAAAAATCGCGGCATCAACGTGCGCAACGGAAATCTGGTGATGCCGCACCTCGGCTATCAACGAGACATCCAGGTGAACCGCCTTCAGAAACTGTCCTGGCCCGGTGACCCGAAGGATGCCCACAAGTTTTTGCAATGGGTATTTGTTCCCGATGGCAGAACACCCGTTCCCGTCGCTTACAAATTGATGGTCACTAACCTGCCGCCCACTTCCGGTCATTTCTGGGACGCTATTCGGAACGGCAAGCTCCAGTCCCAGGTGCATGCGAAGATCGATGGCGTGGATTATTCCAAAGACGGCCATACCATCCTTGGACTCCACGCGAACGGCGGCGCCTGCTTCAATCTCCGCGAAATCCGCGACAACAGCGGTTTCAAGGAAATGCGATTTACCGCCATGGTCGGATTTGGCGCGGGCGAAAGCGTTGCCTCCACGCGCGCGGGATTCAGCGTTTACGTTGATCAGGACTTGAAATTTCAACAACTAAAGATGCGCAAAGACGCTGCTGCGCGGATCGACATCAAGGTGCCGGCTACCGCGAAATACCTGACACTGGTCGCAACGGATGGCAGCGACGGGATTGGCCACGACCTGTTATTCCTTGGTGACCCGAAGCTCACCCCGGCAATGCATGCATCGAAACTCGCCGAAGGCGACCGACAGCGGTTGGAAGAATTGCGTTCGGAAGAGAAACAACTGGCGATGGAAGTCAACCGGGGGACGAATCCCGATATGGTGTACGCCATCGCGACTGAAAAACCCTCCGTCATCAAAGTGCTCAACCGAGGTTCCCCGGAAGACACCGGCGACGTCGTAACTCCCGGCACCCTCGGTTGGGCGAAGCACGCACGCGTGAATTTCGGCGACAATGAAACACCCGAAGGAGAACGTCGCCGCCAACTCGCGGATTGGATTGCGCACCCCGAGAATCCACTGACGCGACGCGTCATCGTCAACCGGCTCTGGCACTATCATTTCGGGCAGGGATTGGTTTCGACACCGAGCGATTTCGGCCGTGGCGGCCGCAAGCCATCTCATCCGCAACTGCTCGATTTCCTCGCCGACGAACTACGGCTGAAAAACTGGTCACTGAAAGCAATTCATCGATTGATTGTGACGAGTGAGGCTTACCAACAAACCTCCCTCGCAGCCGACATAAGGAGGCTCACGAAAAGTTCAGCCGAAACAGATCAGAGCCTCCTCACGTCGGCTGCTACCGGGGCGGAGGTGGATGCCGGCAATCGATTGCTCTGGCGGCAGAATCCGCGGCGATTGGACGCCGAATCCATTCGCGACGCAGTGTTGGCAGTCACGGGTAAATTGAACCCGACGATGGGCGGCCCGGGCTATCGCGATTTCAAATATACGGAAGCCTATGCGCCAATTTACGAATACGTCACACCGGACACACCCGAGTTGTGGCGGCGCAGTATCTACCGCTTCATCGTGCGCACCACGCCGCACAAATTTATGACCACATTGGATTGCCCGGATCCGGCGACTCTGGCGCCCGTTCGCAATCGCACGACTACGCCATTGCAATCCCTTGCCCTGCTGAACAACGAGTTCATGCTCAAACAATCCGGCTATTTCGCGAAGCGGGTTGAATCAGATGCTGGCGAGAATGTTGAGAAACAAGTTCGTCTCGCGTTTGAACTGGCGTTTGGTCGCGGACCGGACACGGCGGAGCGCAAAGCCGCAGATAACCTGATTGGACAACACGGACTTTTCGCGTTGTGCCGCATGTTGATGAACGCCAATGAGTTTGTTTATGTGGATTGAAACCGAACGGCGCATGACGAACGCGACAGCGTCTTGGAGTGCCGTGCTTTGCCCTTTTGCCGGAGGACACTCAAGGCCAAAAGACGGTCAAATTCGCCAAGAAAGCACATTAAGCATGATTGGGGCTGGTCGACTGTCAAAGACGTCATTCGCGAGAACCCGATGCCGGTTTGAACCGACGCCGAACTGTATAAGGCCGGCAATCGACTTGCAAGCTGACTCGATACTGAACGACGGAATCGAATCGGGATAAACCGAGTGCCATTTTGGCA
>CALBIE010000007.1 GCA_937893495.1 uncultured Verrucomicrobiales bacterium
CGCCAATGCCTCGATGCTCCCGCTGGAGCGAACCATCACAGCGCCATACGACATGCTGCGACGGGTGGCTGGCTCATAAATGGTTGGGCCCGCGGGATAATCAAAACCGGACTCACGGATGTCGCCAACGACACCGACAACCTCGTACCAACTCCGGGCCTCGCGTTCGTGATAGCGGAGACGTTTGCCAATCGGGTTTTCATCCGACCAAAACTGTTTTGCCAATGCCTGATTGACGATGATTCCTCTTCGTCCCCGGTCGCCATCGGTTTGTTCGAAAAGGCGACCGGCGACCAAGGGGGCTTTCAAGGTGGTGAAATAATCAAAATCGCCGATCGAACAATAGCGGGTGATCAGATGGATTGGTTCATCGTGTCCCTCAACGTCGTACTGCGTCCCTATCGTTGGGGTTACGAGGCCCACGGATTCAACACCCGGCAATGCCTTGAACCGTTCCATCACAGATCGCTGAGTGGCATAAAGGTCCCGCCACTTGATATCTACGAGGCCCGTTTCCAGACCAACGCGCACGAGATTGCGATGATCATATCCCGGATCAATGGCCAGAACGCGGGACACCGAACTGACCATCAGTCCCGCTCCAATGAGTAATACAAGGGCGAGAGCGATCTCGGTGACAACCAATGATTTGGCCAACCATCGTCGCTGAGCGCCGGCGATTCCGCGTTGAGCTCCCTTCAGTGCGTCGCTGATCCTGGCCCGTGACGTCTGCCACGCCGGTGCGAGCCCAAATCCAATCCCGGTGGCGACCGATAACGCCAGGGCATAGCCGAAGACGGTGGTGTCCATCCGTATTTCGCGCAGGAGTGGAATCGTTCCGTAGAGGAATGTCTTCAACAATTCGATGCCCCATTGCGCAAAGAGCAGGCCGAACAATCCGGCAATCACGCTGAGCATCACGCACTCGATCAGGGTTTGACGGATCAAGCGTCCGCGGGACGCCCCCATGGCGAGGCGAACCGCCATCTCCTGCCGTCGGCTCTCCGCTTTGGCCAACAGCAGATTCGCGACGTTGGCCGAACCGATCAGGAGGACAATCACGATGGCCGCCAGCAGACCGAAATAGATTTGGCGGATTTCCTTCGTTGAAAACAAAGCCTGCAGTGGCTTGAGTTGCATCGTGATGGTCGCGTTCGATTCGGGAAATTGTTCAGACAATCGGGCGGACATTGAGGACAAGACGGCCTGGGCTTTTTCTCGGGACACGCCGGGTTGAATGCGGGCGACGGTTCGCCAATTGCGATAATCGCGAGGACTCCCGGCTCGTGGTTGCGGCTCGACCTTCGCTGGTATCCAGAAGTGGCAGAACTCGGTTTGGTCTGGGAATTGAAAAGATGGCGGAGCGACCCCGATTATCGTCGCGGGGAACTCCAGGCCTTTCATCTCCAGCAAAGTCCCGATCACATTGGTATCTCCACCGAAGTTTTGCTGCCACCACATGTGATTGAGCACCATCACGGATTCGTCGCCGTCAAACTTGAGAGCGGATGAAAACAACCGCCCGAGTGCTGGTTGCGCGCGAAGGATTTCGAAGAAATTGGGCGTCACCCGGAATCCTCGAACGTCGTGGACAAAGTCACCCTGTACCTGTTGACCGAAGGCGGTGTTCATGGCCGCGATGTCACTGAACACGTTGGTTTCCGCGGTCAGTTCCTGATACTGCACGGCGGAGACGCCCATTTCCCATTGCTGCTTGGTGTCGTATTCCTCAACCACAACCAGTTTCTCTGAGTGAGCCCCGGGAATCGGCTGAAGAATGACATCATGTACGACACTGTAAATCGCCGTGGTCGCGCCGATGCCAAGCGCCAACGTCAGGATCGCCACAGCGGTGAAACCGGGATTCTTGCGCAACATGCGCAGGGCGAACTTCAGATCATTCATAACGGAGGGCCTCCATCGGATTGAGTCGGGCGGCTTTTCTCGCGGGCAAAAAACAGGCAAGGGTTCCGGCGAAAGCCACGATTGTGAGAGTGACGACGTAGGTCACGGGATCGAAAGGGGAGATGCCAAAAATGATGGCTTTGCGCGGGATGGCGGAAAGCATGGCGGAGGCGATGAGCATTCCGGGGATGGCTCCGAAGAGAATGAGACGTGCGCCTTGCCAGAGCATCAGGCGCAGTGCCGCGCCGCGTGTCGCGCCGATTGCCATGCGGATGCCAACCTCTCGGGTACGTTCCATCACGGCGAACGCAACCACGCCGTAGACGCCCAGCAGAGCGATGAACAATCCGACCGAGGCGAGCGCGCCGAGCAGAACCATGCCACCACGGGAGTCGCGGCTCCGTTTTTCCAACAGGTCGTTGATGAAGGCGATCTGATTCAACGGCTGGCCGGCGTTCAGGCTCTGCAAGGCCTCACGGACGGGCTCTGCCATGGCTTTGGCATCGGCCTTCGTGCGAGTCATGAAATGAATGGGTACGATGGAGTTCAGATTGCGATGACTGACAACGACCTCGGCTCGGGGATATCGGAAGTTGGTCAAGGGATGCCGGTTTTTCACAACGCCGACGATGGTCAGCCAGCGTTCGCGGCGATGGAGTCGAAGCCTATTGCCCAGCGGATCGCTCCCCGCGAAATGCTCTTTGGAAAAGGCCTCGTTGATCAGGATCTCGTCCATCGCCTTGTTGGATTGTTCGGAAAGATCCCGGCCGCGCAGCAGACGCATTGTGTTGAAATAGCTGGTGTCGCGGCCACCGTAGACGATATCGGATGAAATCAGCTGTTCCTTTCGACCTGCGGTCGCGGCGAGCGTGACCAGGTCCCGCATGGACCAGTTGAACATCCCGCCGCCAATGAGCACGGAAGCCGACTCCACACCGGGGACTTCCTGCAGGGCGCGAATGCCCCGGTCCATGTAGGCGCTGCGATCCTCCTGATTGCGATAGACGTCTTTGCGCAGTTCCACCCGCACGCTCAAAATCTTGTCAGGATCGAAACCCAGTTCCTGATTTTGCACCCAGTGGTAAGAACGGGCCAGCAGGCCGGCGACAACACACAGGATCAATGCCATGGCGATTTCGGAAGTCACCAGAAAATTGCGCAACCGATGGCGACGGCGTCCGCCCACGGATTGTCCGCCGTCCTTGAGGACTTCCGTGAGATTGGTTTTCGCGGAGCGGATCGCGGGCAGCAATCCCACGAGGATGCCGAGCACGATGGCACCCGTCGCGGCGATCAGGTAGAGCCGCCAGTCCATACGCACATCGACGTGCTGCAATTTGAGGAACTCGAAGAACCAGAAGGAAACCAGCAACCCCAACAGTCCACCCAATACTGACAACATCACGGTTTCGCCCAACAACTGCCGCATGATTCGTCCGCGTCCCGCGCCAATGGCGATGCGGATGGCGATTTCGCGTGAGCGAGCGCTGAACCGGGCGAGGAGCAGGTTGGCGACGTTGAAGCAGGCGATGCCCACCACGCTGGCGACGATGATGCCCATGAAGATGTAGACGAGGATGACCCCAAATGGAGTTCCTCGCGCTGATTCTGCCAACTTGGTGTTCAGGTTGGCAATCCGTGCGCCGGAAAAGCCCCCCGGATAGACGGCTCGCTCGTTTTTGATCACGGTATGTTTTTCTTCCAACGTCGGCGCAACGGCGTCCAATTCCGTCTGTGCGCGGGCCATGGAAACGCCGGGTTTCAGTCGGCCAAAGAGCGAATAATTTCCACCCCGGGCGCGATCGGTGAACAGCGGTCGCCACACGTCGATGTTGAATGCGAGCCGGGTCGTGCGCATGGATTTCGGCAATACGCCAACCACTGTGTGCAGTTGCTCGTCGAGACGTAGCTCGCGGCCGATGATCTGCTCGTCCGCGCCAAGTTTGTCCCGCCACATCTGCTCGGAGATGAGCACAATGCGATTCTCGTCCTCGAGGGCGTCCGTTTCATCGAACACACGACCGCTGATTGGGGTCACTCCGGCAAGACGCAGCAGTTCGAGGGATATGGCGGCGCTGTGGTAACTGGCCGACTCGCCGACGTCGGTCAAGGTCGTTGCGGGCCGCCCATCCAACGCGCCCAAATCCTGGAACGAAGTCAGCCCGCGAGCGTAGCCATGACAGAGGTCTTTCGAAAAAGATTCCACGATCCGCTTCGGTCCCGTGCGCCAGAATTTGACCATGCGGTCGGGCTCTGGGAACGGCGTGTAACGCGCTTGCTTGTCGCGGAGCGAGGCGTAGATCACGCTCACCGCTCCGATCAGCAACGCGATGGTGAGGATGATCACCGCGTTGGTGAACGGGTGCTTGCGCAACTGGCGGAACGCTTGTCTCAGGTCATTCATGACGGAGTGCCTCCATGGGATTAAGGTTGGATGCTCGACGGGCGGGTATCATGGACGCAAATAGAAACGAAGCCACGACGACGACTGTTACCAACGCTAGTGCAAGCGGATCGAAGGGGGACGGTTTCTCGCCCAATACATTGACGGGCATGGCTGAAATCAGGAGCATACCGATGGCGGCTCCTGGCAGGGCACCAATCAACGTCGAGCGGCCTCCCTGCCACAGGATCAGTCGCAACATGCGGGCTCGCGAAGAGCCCAAGGCCATGCGGATGCCGATTTCACGCTGACGTTCCGCAACAGTAAACGCGATCACTCCCGCAACACCGATCATGGAAAGAAACAGTCCGACCGCGGCCAAGGAAAACAGAATCAGCAACGCGGTTCGCGGGCCTGTATCACGTTGCCTCAGAAAATCCTCGATGATCTCCGGCGTGCCCACCGGTTGTGCCGGGTCCAGGCTCCGCAATGCCTCGTGCAGGGCAGGAGCCACTGACTTGGCCAGCGTCTCGGCCAACAGCAGGCGGGCAATCTGGAATCGATCCGCGCCCAAGGCACCGCGAATGGCCATTTCTTTGACGCGACCTTGCGTGCGGGCCAGCAGCAGGTTGCCTATATTCGCCCAAGTAATGAGCAGCACCAGCAACACCGCAGCGCTGAGTGCCCAGACCGTTGGTTCCAGTTTTTCGCTCACGAACATTTCGCGCAGCGGTTTGATCGTGGGGATGGGGCGGAGAGGGCGTTTCATTCCAGCCATCTCGGCGTCGGCCAGCGTTTCAATGTAGGCCAGTGCCTGCGTTTGCGAAACGTCGGGCGCCAGTTTTACCAGTGTGCCCCACATGAACGAGTTGCGGCGCGCGGCGATTTGATCATGGCTGAGTGGCAACCAGCACTCGGCGACTCCGCTGGGGAATCGGAATTGAGGCGGCATCACGCCGACGAGAGTGAACGAATTTTCACCCAGACGAATCAATTTGCCGATCAGGTCCTTGTTCCCGGCGAATCGAGATTTCCATGTGCGATGACTCAGGACTATGGCGGGATCTCCAGCTGCCGATGTATCCGTCTCACTGAAACCCTGCCCGAGCATCGGCGGGGTGTCCATGAAGGAGAAGAACCCGGGCGTGACGTTGTAGGCCGACAGATTGTCAATAAACCCTTCGCTTTCGAATTTGAGCGTGGTGAATTGGAATACGGTGACAGCGGTGAACCGGTCATTCGTGTTCTTGAAGATTTCCTGAAGCGCGGATGAACCAAGGCCGACGGTCTGTCCGCCATCTTCGAACACATAATTCAATTGGAATGTCCGGTCCGCGTCTTTGACCGAGGTCGGATTGACAACCATCTGGTTGGCCACGCTAAAAAGGGCCGTGCAGGCGCCAATCCCGATGCCTAGCGTGAGAATGGCCACGGTCGTGAAGCCAGGCTTCCTGCTTAACAGGCGCACGGCGAATTTCAGGTCATTCATGTTTCGTCTGAGTTCAGCATTAGAGATTTTGACTGCGGATTACCCGGATAACGCAGACGGTTTGGAATGGTTGAACCCGGAGGTTTCGGAGAACCGGCAGCCCGGGGTTGAGCGAAGCGACACACCGGGTATCGGGTAATATCTGAAACGACCCCGGAGTGGGGCTAAGCCGGAACGATGCAGATGGAGCGCGGAATTCATTCCGCAGAAACGTGGATTCGCCAATCGGATTCCGTGGATTTTGACGGGTAGTTCTCGAACACGAAATGGTGTCGGGTCCCGACGACATGGGAAAACGCGTGAACGCCTGTGGAAAGTGGACGCTTCGGCGGAATGAATTCCGCGCTCCTGCAGCTCCAATTGCATGGTTCCGGCTAAGAAAACTGTGTGTGGCAATCGCCCCGTTCTGGCACCCTTTCAGGGTGCGAATCATTTTTTCTGCGATACCGGGAGTGGCACCTCGCTTACCCCCGGCTAACGTGGCTTGGAACCCTTCGGGTTCATTGAGTTTGAGCCTGCCAACGAACGGTTTCTGCAACGTATTGAAAGAAAGGCACTTCCGAATAATGAGTAAAAATGGCACACCACGATTTTCCCCCAAGTTCGATGGCATTATGCCGCACCTTTTTGGCGCTCCGATTCTCCTTACGTCGGCTGCTACGAGGTTTTGGGTGCGCTTCGCGCGACACGCTGAAGCGTGAACTCCAACGCTTACGTGTGGCCGTATCAGTGGAGCGCAGACTTTAGTCCGCTTCCCCGTCGATGCTGAGAGATGCGTGCAGATTGGTTGTGACCTTTGCCTGAAAGCCAGGTTGAAGCGGAATGAATTCCGCGCTCCCACGGTCGATGGACTTGAAATTGGACTACTCATGGCGCAACGCCTCCATAGGTTGAACCTGCGAGGCTTTGCGGGCGGGAAAGACGCCGGCGAGAAGCGCGGTGAGGGCGATGACTGCGGCGACGGTGAGGTAGGTGGGTGGGTCGAAGCTTGGGACGCCGTAGAGTAGTTCGCGGAGGCCGATGGTGACACCGCCGGCGATGGCGGCACCGAGGATGAGGCCGGCTACAACAAGTTTCATGCCTTGGCGAAGGATGAGATTTCGCACGGCGGCGCGGCTGGCGCCGAGGGCCATGCGGACGCCAACCTCCCTTGTTCTGGCGACGACGAAATGGGTGATGATGCCGTAGATGCCCAAGACGGCCATCAGGAGTCCGAAGACGCTGATCCCGGCGATGGCATAGATGCCCTCGACGTCGCGGGAGACGGTGCGCTCGATGCGGCGTTGCATGGTGTAGGGGTGATTAATGGGAAGCGCGGGATCGACGGAGCGCATTGCGCGGTGGATGGCGTCGGTGAACTGGCTGGGTTCAGCGCGGGTTTTTACGAGGAAGTTAATCGACGCCCATCTGGGCGAGTATTGATTCGCGGAGAGGAACAATTCGGCTCCAAGATTCTCCCGGCGGCCGAGGTTTCGGCGGTCGGGGACGATGCCGATGATCGTGAGGTTTGGTTTTTCAACATTGCCGAGACGGATTTGTTTGCCGACGGGGTCTTGTCCCGGGAAGTGCATCTGGGCGAAACGTTGGTTTACCAAGGCAACGCCTTCGTCGGTGACGCTGTCGGTGTTTTCGATGGCTCGACCGCGGAGAATAGGGACGTTGACCATGTCGAAGTAATTGGGGCTCACGAGGGAGACGCGGATGCGTTGGCCTCGGGAGGAATCGGGTTCATCGCGGTGACGAAAACTGAGGGAGATGGGCGAGCGGTCTATGGGGGGCGTGGAACTGATGCCGACTTCTTCGATACCGGGGATTTCGGTGATGCGTTCCCTGGCCTGTTGGGTCCAAAGGAGTTTGGCGTCAGATTTCTCGTAAGCCTTGTTGCCGCTGAGATAGACGGAAGCATTGACGAGGTTGGCGACTTCGAAACCGGGGTCGAAGTTCTTGCGGTTGAGGTAACTGCGGACGAGCAGACCGGCGGCGATACAGAGGGCGGTCGCCATGGCAACCTGGCCCATGACGAGGATGCTGCGGAAGCGGCGGTTTTCGCGGCTGCCGGACTCGCCTGATTTAAGGGCACTGTTGAGGTCGCCGCCGGTGGCACGGAGGGAGGGCAACCAACCCGCGAACAGGCCGATGACGACAGCCAACGCGAACATGGCGGCGAAGACGTTGGCGCTGAATTCGATGGGGAGGCCTTTGGCTTCGCCAAGGTTGCCAATCCAGCCGCCGCAGAGCATTCCCGTGACTGCGCCGGCGATTGCGATGACGACGCTTTCGATGAGGAGTTGGCGGATCAGGCGGGAGCGGGCGGCGCCGAGGGAACTGCGGACAGCGAATTCCTTGCGGCGGGCGAGCATGCGGGCGAGAAGGATGTTGGCGATGTTGAAGCAGGCGATGAGCAGGACGAAGAGAGGGATGGCAATTGCAATGATGACCATCGGGACTTCGACGTGATCGAAGGATTTGCTGATCAGGTAAGGGCGGGCTTCGGCGAGGCCAGCGGAATAGTCGTGGGTTTTCTTGAAAGCCTCTTCGATGGGCGGAGCAATGGCGGCGATTTCGGCCTGGAGTTGCTTCAGCGACGTGCCGGATTTGAGGCGGCCGACGATGATGACGCGTTCCCTGGGCTTGGCGGTGGATTCAAAGTTGCCGGGCATCCAGGCGTCGGCAGCGTAGAACATGGCGTTCATTTCAAGGCCGTCGGGCATGACACCAATGATGGTGAGGGGAACGTCCTCCAGGGTGATGGTCTTCCCGATGACGTCTTTCTTGCTGCCAAATTTTTCTTCCCAGAGTTCGTGACTGAGGACGATCGGAGAGACTTCGCCGGAGCGTTCTTCATCGGCAGTGAAAACGCGACCCAGTTTCGGGGAGATGCCGGCGACATCGAAGGCGGAAGCGGAAACCTCCCAGGTGGTGACCCTCACGGGTTGGCCGACCCCGGTCATGTTCTTGGGATTGGCGTAGCGGATGGCGGCGATGTGTTCGAGGCCGGTGATCTCCTTTTTTAGATCGGCATAGATACCGGCGGGGAATTCGTCTTCGGGTCTTTCGCGGTCGAGTCGCCAGAGGCGGACCATGTCATTGGACTTCGGAAAGGGATTCCAGGCGGACATCTCGTGTTGGATGAAACCGAGCGCGAGTCCGGCGCCGCCGATCAGCAGCGCGAGGGTGGCGATAATGATGAGCACTCCACCGGGTTTACGGAAGAGCATGCGGATGGCGAATTTTAGATCATTCATGACTTTGTGGATGGGGGAATGGAAAGGCGGAGACGGAGGATGAAAAACTCCAACGTTCAAATTCCAAACTCCAATGTGTCGCGCCGTAGTGCGGCGGAGGCGGGAGAACCTTCAAACTCCAAGCTTTCGATTGGACGTGGCATTGAGGTAGCGCGGATTGCGGGAACCCGAAGGGTTCGCAGAATCGGTAGCCCGGGGTAAGCGAAGCGCCACCCCGGGTAATCGGGTTGCAATACCCGACCCCGAATGGGGTCGCAGAACGGCTGCGATTATCCAACATACTCGCGTGTGTCATCATTGATGAATTTTGGGTCGTATTCGATTTCAGCCAATTCGAGGATCCGGATGAGTTCGTCTCCGAACGATTTTTTGCGATGGTGCTCGGCTTGATTGCGGATGTAGTCCGTGACGTCGCTTCGGGCGCTGGGGCTGACAGTAATTGCGGCGTAACCTTCCTGCCATTGGAACAGGTTTGATTTGGCCATTTCCTTGAACCAGACCGATGATCCTTTCTTCAGCTTCCGCATGAAATCAGCCAACGTATGGGTGGCTTTCGGGGAAACCAACAGGTGGACGTGATCCTCGACTCCACCGGCGATTCGGCATTTGCCGCCGAGTGAAGCGACGGTTCCTCCAAGGTATTCATGGAGCCGGGGTTGAAACTCCGCTTGGATGAACGGTCTTCGATCTTTTGTGGAGAAGATCAGGTGGTAATGCAGGCCTAGATATGTGGACATGCTCTCCTCCTTTTCTGGCACCCCTCCGGGGTGCGTTCTCTCTCTCGCACGATACCGGGGGTGGCACTTCGCGTACCCCCGGCTACCGATTCTTTCAACCCTTCGGGTTGATTGAGTTTGAGCCTGCCGACATCCACGCTCAACCGTGTTTCCGAGAGGCGCGCCCTCAGAGAGTCCGCAACCGGCAGGTCAGAGACCTGCCCCACGCCTCGGCGCGCCGCCACCGATGGACACGAGTTTGATGGCATTACGCCGCACCTTTTTGGCGCTCCGATTCTCCTTACGTCGGCTGCTACGGGAATTGGATGGCGCTTCGCGCCGCACGCTGAAGCGTGAACTCCAACGGCGGTGGACGTGATCAGGCGTTCCGATTGATGGTCGCCTTCTTTCCCCTCACCCTCATTCCCTCTCCCTTGGGGAGAGGGAGGAGTCGTTTGCGGCCAAATGGTAGAAAAATGTTCGGAGATCAATCGGCGTCCATTCCGGCTCCCTCTCCTGGGGGAGAGGGTTGGGGTGAGGGGGGCGGAGGTATTCATCGTCCGAATACGCCTATTCCTTCCCGAATGGCTTCGCAGTCCAGAGATCCTGAAGCTTGTTGCTTGAAGCTTCTTCGGAGTTTGAAACTTGGAGTTTGAAGCTTTCAAATCATTCATAACGCAGGGCCTGGCTGGGGTTGAGTTTGACCATCTTTCTTGCGGGCACGAGGGCGGCGATGAAACCGGCGAGGGCGACGGCGATCATGCCGATGAGGTAGGTCCACGGATCACGCGGGCTGACGTGGTTGACCATTTCGTTCGGGACGCCATGGGTGACCGCGTAGGCGGCGATGATGCCGGGGATGATGCCGCGTGCGAGGAGGCGCGTTCCTTCCTTCATGATCATCTTCACGACTATGATACGGGTGGCTCCGAGAGCCATGCGAATGCCCATTTCGCGGGTGCGCTCGATGACTGCGTAGGCGACCACGCCGTAAACGCCCATGAGAGACATGAAGATTCCGAAGCCGGCCATTCCCAGCAGGACATAGGTGCCGATACGCCGGGGCTTCATCTGCTCCTCGATGATGTCCTCAACGATGTTGAAGGCGCCGATGGGCTGGCTCTTGTCCAACCGCTTGAGGGTTTCGCGGACGGCGAGGCCGAACTTCCTGGCATCAGCTTTCGTTTCGACGAGGGCGGTGATCTGGTGCCCGTGGTTGAAGGGGTGCCAGGCGCTGATGTAGAGTTCCGGAAACTGTTCGCGGAGGATCAGTCGCGGATTCCGATCGTTGATGATCCCCGTGATGGTGACCCAGATTTCCTTTTGCGCATCGAGAAGAAAATCCTGCCCGATGGGATCCTTGCCGGCAGGAAAGAATTGGCGCACAAATTTCTGATTTACCA
>CALBIE010000008.1 GCA_937893495.1 uncultured Verrucomicrobiales bacterium
CAATACCATGGCCACCCCGTCTGGTTCCGCAATATCAAGCTGAAGAAGCTCTGATTCACGGTAAAGAGACGCACGGCGTTTAGCTCGAATCAATTCGGGTGTTTCTTCGAGGATTCAGGTCATGTAGGTAACGCGAGAAACCTGGTGGCACGACGCCTTGCTTTGTTCCGAAGACGAAAATCACCGCGAAGGGACTTCCGCATCTGAAAATCGATGAACTTGAGCCATCATTGATTGATTTCAACCGGAGTTGACAATGGAGACTGGCGGGGGCCAACAAGGAGGAGGATCAGATGCACGATACCGACGAACCACTGGATCGTAGCGACCAATTCGTAGCGGTTGTGAAGAAGCCGAAAGGCTGCATCATTCCGGACGACACGGGCCTGAGTATCCAAAAGCAGGTCGATCTGGTGGTGCAGGTTGAATTGAAGTCCGAGCGTAACCGCCAGTGTCAGCAACGTGGTCATCATAACCATCAGTTTGACCCGAGAAAATTCGCGGCCGTGACAAAACAAATGAAGCGCCAGCAGACAGACGGTTACCAGCCCGATCAGGTTGAGGCGCTCGGTCACCATCTGGGTCACGAAGCCGAAGTTTCGCGAATCATCCAGCACCTTGTGCGCAACCCGCAAAGTAACTGCCGTGTAAAACGTGAAGCCTCCCATCCACAACGCCCAAGCCAGGACGGTGAAGACAGTGATTACATTTCGGGCAACGTTCATAGACCAGGCAAATCGGTCGTGGCACTCTGACTGACTTTCTCGGTTTCGTAGAGCTGCCGGATCGTATCGGAATCCAGAGCGTGATTGAAGATGGCGAGTTCGTCGATCCGGCCGTGCCAGAAGTCGGCGGGCGCGCCGGGACGTTTCGGGTGATTGCCGATGGGTTTCGCACCGATGCCGAGCGTTTTGATGGTCGGGGTGGCGAGCGGTTTGTGGGGGATATTGCCGATTTCCCTGCTGTTGCGATAGAGGTGCAGATGGGTGCCATCGGCAACAAACGCGACGTGTTGCCACGTGCCCAATGGGAAGAGTTCGGTGTCGCGGACGCACGCGCCGCCACGTTTCGGTCCACGAACCAGAATCTCGAGTTCACCGGAATGATCGACCAGTCCGAAGTGGAACTGGCCGATTTCTCCCTCGCCCCAGTTTTTGATGATGCTGGCCCAGCGCGGTCGCGATTCGGCACGGACCCAGGCGACGGCGGACAGTTGGTTGTTCGTGGCTTTCGGGTAGTCCGGAACGACGGCAAACGTGCGGGCACGGGGGCCGTGCATCCGAAACGCCGATCCCAGCCGGCCGCTACCGAAGAGTGGGCGTATGGTGGTGCCCGGTTCGATCTGCGCGTGCAGTCCGTTCCCGGACTGATCCGTGAGGGTGAGTCCGTCACTGCTGGGCTGCATGCGGAAGTAGAGGACGGGATTCAACTCGCGGATGCGCGTCGCGTAATCGTCAGAGGGTTCGTCGAAAGAGCGGAGGAAGCGATCCGGGGCAACCGTGATGCCGGCCGGGGAACCGACGATCTCATCGACGCGGGTGGCCTGATCGGTGAACAGGCGCAGGGTCTCGGATTCTTCCGTGCGGGATTTCACCTCCACCTCGCCCTTGAAGACGTGGACCTCGCTGCCCTGCCCCGCCGTCACCTCGACGCCGAATTCTGTGCCATGATCGATCACGTCAGCGCTGGGGGTCTGCACAATGAACCCGTGTCCGGCGGGCGGCACGTTGGCGGAAAGACGCCCGGGGTTATTTCAGGTGTGGACATGGGTGTTACGAAACGATGTCTCAAGGAAACGTCATCGGCGGGAAAAAGGTAACGGGAAAATTCGGATCGTTGAGGTTGTTTCTTGCTTTTGTGCAACTGCTGGAATCATTCCGAAGGCTGTGTTTGGTCTCGCTCACCATGAACCGGACAGAACTATTGCCACAGATTCAGGGAAACCACAGATGAGGAGTCAATCTGCGGCTTTCCTGAATCTGCGGCAAAATCAGTTCAGGGGTTCAAAACGCGAAAATCCTTTTCGGGGAGAGGGATTGAGGGTGAGGGGGAACGCGGCACTCGTCAGCCGGAAGCTGTCCAAATCGCCTGCGGCAATAACCGTCTTGCAGACTTTCTGCACCCGCAGTTCATCAGCATCCAAGGCTGCCGCGGCAAGCACTGTCTGTTGCTTCCTTTGACCCGCTTTACCCCCACTTAAAATCACACCCGTGGAGACGAGGGGTGGCTCCGCGCGCTTGCTTCAGAACGATGCAGGGAATATCCTGATGGCATGACTCAGCTTCTCGAACGCGCTTTTACCGTGGCGTCCCAGCTCCCAGCCCCGGAGCAGGACGCCTTTGCCTCGCTTCTACTCGCTGAACTCGATTCCGAGCGGCGCTGGACAGACACCTTCGCCGCCACGCAAGACCAACTTTCCGCCTTGGCCGACGAGGCGCTTCGCGAGTTCGAGGCTGGGCAGACTCAACCCATGGATTTGGAGCGTGATTTCCCGAACCACTAAACGGTTCCGGAAACTCCTTTCTGACGTCCGCCCCAGGCCCAGAAGCTGGCATTCGAGGCATACCACACCTGGACGCGTGACCCTTGGCACGCGAGTCTTCAGTTCAAGCAAATCCACGCGACCAAGCCGATTTTCTCGGCCCGCATCGGACTCGACTGGCGAGCTGTCTGTGTCCGCACAGGCGATTCTGCCGTGTGGTATTTCGTCGGCTCCCATGCAGACTACAACCAACTCATCAAGACCCTGTGAGCCGTCGCCCAATCGGGTCACCATGAGTGATTGCTCCGGCTCTACCGCCATTCGCCCCGCCCACCAGGCTGCGTCACGGCTCACCCGGCCTGCAGGTCCACACTCCGTGACAGTGACTTAAGCGAACAAACGCATAGCCGGCAGCCCCATCTGCACATTCCGGATCAACCGCAAGATTGACCAACCAACCGGCTGTTGTAAGATTAATCCAACCGAACCAGGGAAACATTGGAGAAGAACCGAAAATGTATGAAAAGTCCGGATAGATCAGATTACCGGAAATTTTTATTGACCAATCAATAGGCTACATTCATGCAACGGCTTCAGTTACTTCTTCAATTGGTTGGTGGGCTTGGATTCCTATTCTGGACCATGATCATCACTCTAGCCGCGCTGTCGATCGGGCCTGGTCCGCCTGTAAACCCGATATCTGGTTACCCGAAGTTACTCGCCATCATTGGTCCATTGATTGGATTCGTCTTTTGCGTGATCGCTGCTGCTCGTAAACCTTCAGATTTCATGTTCGTACTTGGCGTGGCTGTACATACAATATTCGTGATTGGCATTTACCATATTCACACACGAACCGACGGCGGCTTTCTAGTCACGCCATTTCTTTCCCTCGGTCCCATTCTCTGGATCGCATTTTTCATCAGTGCTAGATGTACACGGTTCATGCCTAATCGGGCCACCGAAAGCAATTAAGTCCCACCTTCCATACCACCCGTCTCAGCGCGAAGAACATCTACGAATTAGCCGCAGCGACGATAGCCGACATATGAAACCACTACTTCTTCTCTCGCTCTGCTGCGTGATGCTCTCAGCGTGCGCCACTTACGACTCCGCGCCGCGATCTGTTCTGATTGTCGCGCCGCACCCCGATGACGAAACGCTCGGCACCGGCGGGCAGATCGCCCTCCTTGCGAAGGAAGGCTACTCCATCCACATCCTCGTCCTGACTGACGGCAGCCGGCTTTTCGTATCGCGGTTCGGGACGGAAACCCAGCCGCCGCCAAGCGAGATCTCGAACCGTCGCAAACGCGAAACCGAGCGAACGGTTACCCACCTCGGCGCTGACCCAAGAAACATCCGTTACCTCGACTTCCCGGATGGCAGCCTTTCCCTTCGCATCGAAGATGCCGCCAGCATCGTCGCGGCAACAATACGGAATCTCGATCCTGCCCGGGTCTATGTCACCAGCGCTTTCGAGTTTCACCCCGATCACCGGGCCGCCAACGCCGTCGTCAAACAAGCCTATGCCCGTCTCCCTGGAAACAAACCCGACCTCTGGGAATACTGCGTCGGGCCCCGGCCTGAGTTTGGACCCGGGGATGGCCCTGAACGTCTCGTTGAAGTCGATATCACGCCCGTCCTTGTTCGCAAAACCGAAGCGGTCGGAATGTTCGCATGTCACCTCGATATCACAGTCAATGGGCAGACCGAACCCCTCTGGAAGGACGGAAGCAAATACCTGAACGACACCGAGCGTTTCCTCGTCACACCGGGGGAGCACGTTGTGGATTGAAGTGTCAGCACTGGGGACCACAGCCGGCCCGGCTGTCGGCCAGTCCTGCTTCGGACTTTGGTGGCCCGCCAAAATGATCAGGACGTTCGTCTGCCGGGCAGTAAGATGAATCGGCTATTTGCGACCGCGCGCTTCACCTGTGTCTGGCGAGCCGCCAGACACGACAGGCCAGCGGCCTGTGCTCCCCTTTTCTCTCTGCGGCCCTCCGCGTCTCTGTGTTCTCTGCGTTGAATGAACACGGGTTCAACCACAAAGACACCAGGCCCACGAAAGTCCGCCAGAGCAAATCGTGCCCACTCGGGTCACCGGGAGTGATCAACTTTCGGCTCGCGAAACCTGCATCAATCAGAGCCTCGGCGTAGCCTCGCCCCACCATGGTTCTGCGGAGGCAAGATTGTGCGCAGGCATCCCTCATCTTTTGGCGATTGCCCCGACCCGACGGTCGGGAGATAATCTTGCCGCGACATGTGCAAACGGATCTCCTCACTACTTCTGGCTTTCACCCTGTCCGCCATGGCGGCCGACAAGTCGCCCGCGCCCGCTGACTCCGGCGCTTCGCAAAAGTTTGCAGCATTAATCCAAAGGTACTTTGACCAGTCCGCCGTCTTGTATCCCATCAACGCGACCGAGCTTGGCAATCATCGTTACGACGACCAGATGGATGACGTCAGTCACTCCGGGCGTGAGCAGCGTCGTTTGCTGCATCTGGCATTTTTGAATGATTTGAAAGCCTTACCGTACGACCGGTTATCACGCGATGATAAGGTCGATTACGCCCTGCTGGAACACCATCTGCGAGCAAATCTCTGGCGACACGATACGCTCCAGGAATGGGCATGGAATCCACTCATCTACACACGCCTGACGGGGGGTGCCATTTATGGGCTGATGGCACGGGATTTCGCACCGCTCACCAATCGCCTGCAATTGGTCACGGCGCGTCTGGAAAAATATCCGAAGCTGTTCGAGCAAATCCGTGGCGCGCTCGACCCAAACCGGGTTTCAAAGATTCACGCGGAAACGGCGGCCGCGCAGAATCAGGGATTTCTCAACATTGTGACCAACATGGTGTTGCCTTATCTCAAGTTTCTTCCGGAACACGATAGCTGGCGCCTCACGCAAGCCATCAAAGGTGCGCAACGGGCTTCCACTGCCCATCAGCGATGGCTGGAAAAAGAACTACTCCCACAAGCCAGGGCCGCTTTCCGACTCGGGCCGAAACTGTACGATGAGAAACTAGCCTGGACATTGGGCACTTCACTCACCCGCCAACAGATTCGCGAACAGACCGAACAGCAATTGCGAGTCCTGCACGGGCAGATGTACCAGATCTCCCGCAAGGTGTACGGTCAGCGCTACCCACTGACCGCCTTTCCGGAAAAACCATCATCGGCGTACCAGCGCGCAATCATCCGGTCGTGTCTGGAAATAGCTTATCAAAATCGCCCCGGTCCAGATGAAGTAGCCAGCGCGATTCAACATTCGCTCAAACTAACCCGTGATTTTATCCGGCAGAAAAACCTCATTACACTTCCCGATGACCCTCTGAACGTGATTGTCATGCCGGAGTTTGAACGCGGTGTGTCCCTCGCCTACTGCGATTCACCCGGGCCGTTTGAAGCCGGCCAGAAGACGTTTTACGCTGTCGCACCACCTCCGAAAGATTGGACGCCCAACCAGGTGGACTCACATTTGAGAGAGTACAACGTCCGTTCGCTGCACAATCTGACCATTCACGAGGCGATGCCTGGACATTACGTCCAACTCGCCCACGCCAACCGCAATCCGCGAAAAATCCGGGCCGTGCTTTCGTCCGGTGTTTTTGTCGAGGGATGGGCTGTCTATGCCGAATGGATGATGGTCGAGAACGGGTTCCTCGCCCATGACCCGCTGATGGCGTTGATCGTGCTCAAGTGGTATTTGCGCGACGCCACCAACGCCCTCCTCGACCAGGCCGTGCATGTCGATGGAATTTCCCGGGACGCCGCCCTCAAGCTGCTGATGGAAGACGCCTTTCAGGAAGAAAGCGAGGCCGTTGGAAAGTATCGCCGGGCGCAACTGACCTCCGCCCAGTTATCCACCTACTTCGTCGGCTACGTGGAACACGTGGCCCTGCGGCGAACGGCCGAAGAGCGATTAGGCGACAAGTTTGACTTGAAAACCTATCACGACACGGCGCTGTCATTCGGATCCATCCCCACGCAGTACGTCCGTGCGCTGATGTTTGGGGAGGAGATTGGGAAGTAGGCGAGCGAATCACGATAATCACCGTCTGGCAGGCGTATAACGCTCATTTAAACCACTTCGGGCAATGAAACCCGATGAATCCATAGCTCCCATTCCGTGAACTGCTGACCTGACCACGCAGGAACTCAATATCGGCACCCGGTTCAATTCCAAACGTCTTTCGAAAAGCCAGCGGCCCATCAAAAGATGTATGAGAAGACTCACAAGAAGTCGCCAGCAGGCAAACTGAAAGAATAAAAGAGTGAACTTGCACAGTATTCATCGATTTCCCTATCCATAATGAATCTTCCTGATTCGGATCCAATACGATTCCAATTTCCACAATGAAAATCGAGCGTAAAGGGCGTGTCGAACATTGAATACAGGCTGAAAGTTTGCGGAGCGCATTGGGGCCACGCCCACGGCGAGCGGCGTTTACGCCACAGAAACGTCCACCTGTAATCACGGTCACGGGTATTGGGAAGATTTCTGCACTTCAACGCCTCTGCGGACTGAAGGCCGCGCTCCCGCAGCGAAGTTTCGCCCGAAAAGTTCCCAGCTTGGAAAAGACGTTCATCCAAGGCAATATCGGCCATTGCAACTCCCAATGAAGATTACGAACCCCGCAACCTCTCTGTTCTGCGCCATCTTCCTGGTCGCCACGAACCATCTGGCATTCGCAGCGGCTCCGAAGAAGAAGGCCGATGATTCGCTTCTGACCTTGGAACGTATCTTCGCAAAGAACGAATTTTCAGCCAAAGGCTATTCGGCTCGATGGCTTGATCACGGACACAGCTATACCCGCCTTGAAAAATTGACCAACGGCGGGATGAACATTGTCCGCTATCAGGCCGGAAGGGATAGGCCTGAGATTCTTGTGCCAGCTTCAGATCTCGTCCCTCCGGGTGGCGATACACCGCTTACCATCCAGGGCCATTCGTGGTCGAAGGATCTATCGCTCCTGCTCATCTACACGAATTCCAAACGGGTCTGGCGCACCAACAGTCGCGGCGACTATTGGCTGTTGGATCGCGGCAGCGGGGAGTTGCGGCAACTCGGCGGCGACGCGCCGCCCTCATCCCTGATGTTTGCGAAGATTTCGCCGGACAATCGGCACATCGCCTATGTGCGCGATCGCAACATCTATCTGGAGGATTTGCACGACCACTCCACCCGCCAACTGACCCATGCGGAATCGCCGCGCATCATCAATGGGACGTTTGACTGGGTGTATGAAGAGGAACTGGGGCTGCGCGACGGGTTCCGCTGGAGTCCCGACGGCGAGTCAATTGCCTTTTGGCAACTGGACACAACCGGCATGCGCGATTTCACCCTGATCGACAACATCAGCGGGTTGTATCCAAAGACGACGACGTTCGCCTGGCCGAAAGTCGGCCAGCAGAATGCCAGCGCGCGAATCGTCGTCGCCAATCTCAAGGCGAACACGATGCGCACGATGGAGATTCCCGGCGACCCGCGTCATCACTATCTCGCCCGAATGGATTGGGCGGACAATTCACGGGAATTGATCGTGCAGCAGCTCAATCGATTGCAGAACACCAACCGCGTCATCAAGGTGAATGCCGACTCCGGTCGCGCCAAGACGATCCTGACCGAGCACGACAAGGCCTGGGTCAACATTCATGACGAGATGCATTGGCTCGAGGGTGGAAAACAATTCACCTGGATCAGTGAACGCGACGGCTGGCGGCACCTCTATCTGGTTTCGCGCACCGGCGGTAAACCGAAGCAAATCACGACCGGGAAGTTTGATGTCATTGATCTCATCAAGGTCGATGAGCGGGAGAAGCTGTTCTACTTCATCGCTTCACCTGATAATCCGGCCGAACGGTATCTGTATCGAATCAGGTTCGACGGCAAGAATCTCACGCGGGTCACACCGGCCAATGAAAAGCGCGGCACGCATCAATACAGCATATCGGCGGATGGACGCTGGGCGTTCGCAACCTCATCGAACATCGACGAACCGCCGCAGACACGGCTCATCACGCTACCGGACCACACGACCGTGAAGGCTGCGGAAGACAACAAAGGGTTGCGCTCGAAGATCGACAAGCTGAAACGCGCCAACGCCGAGTTCCTCTATCTCGACACCGGCAAGGGTGCGCCTACACATGCCCGCCTACTCAGGCCACCTGATTTCAATCCAAAGAAAAAGTATCCCCTGCTCGTTTACGTCTATGGCGAACCGGCCGGCCAGACGGTCCGGGACAGTTGGGGCGGCACCAGTCATCTGTGGCACCTGATGCTGGCGCAAAAGGGATATTGCGTCATCACCATCGATAATCGCGGAACCGCCGCGCCGCGCGGCCGCGACTGGCGCAAGTCAATCTACCGAAAGGTCGGCATCATCGCACCGCAGGATCAGGCGGCCGCCCTGCGAAAACTTTTAAAGGACCGGACGTACATCGATTCCAAACGAATCGGTGTCTGGGGCTGGAGCGGCGGCGGGTCGATGACGCTGAACGCGATGTTCAAATTCCCGGATTTGTATCACGTCGGGATGGCGGTCGCGTCGGTGCCGAATCAACGCTATTACGACACGATTTACCAGGAACGCTACATGGGCCTGCCCGGCGACAATGTTGATGGCTACCGCAAGGGGTCGCCCATCAATTTTGCGCAACAACTGAAGGGCGACCTCCTCATCGTGCATGGCACCGGCGATGACAACTGCCATTACCAGACATTTGAAAAACTGGTGGACAAACTGATCAGCCACAACAAACCGTTCACGATGATGGCCTACCCGAACCGGACGCATGCCATCCGCGAAGGAAAGAACACCACGCTGCATCTGTATTCACTGATGACGAGGTTTTTGACAGAGCATCTGCCAGCCGGGCCGCGATAGAAGGTGGGGCGAGGATTCGCGGAAACGAAGTTTCGCGCCGTGAACCCCTGAACCGTAGCAGCCGACGTGAGGAGGCTCTAGTTTCTATTACCCAA
>CALBIE010000009.1 GCA_937893495.1 uncultured Verrucomicrobiales bacterium
CTCTCGATTTCCTGAAAAATCCGCCTCCTTACCTCGGCGGCTACTTTTCGAACAGGCTGTTAAGAATTTCCTAACAAACACCATCCGCAAACGAATTGAAAACGGGAAGCGCGCGCGGTTCGCGTGCCGTGTTTGGAGGCTCGCCAAACACGGTTGGGTGTTCGGATTCCTGTTCCCTGTCATATCGAGATCGACCTGCAACGCACCGAAATCATTCCGGCGGGCCGCCGGAATGGACAGCCGGGCCGGCTGTGTTCCCCTTTTAACTCGAACATCCGATTCATCCGCGTTAATCCGTGGGCAAATACTCATGTCACTTCGCTCCCGCTTTCGCCCGCGCAATGGTAAAATCAACCAATTCCTGACAATGGAAAAATCCCGGCCAGAAATTATGCCCCTGACCTTTGATCGTTATCAGTTCGATTTGATTCCCTCGTCCCACAGCCTCGTAACGTCGCTTCAGTTCCGCTGAATTTTTTTCCAACGGCACAACCTTGTCGTCTTCACCATGAATGATGAAAACGGGAATCCCCGCCTTCGCCAACAGGCCCGCCTTGTTGATCGGATTCAATTCAGCAGCCGCAGCTTCCAACCGGTCTGGTCCCAGGCCATATGCTGGCGCCGCCCGTTTCAATCCCGGATACGTCAGAAAATCAAACACCGGATAAATTCCGGAAATCCCCGCCACTTTGTCGGGCGCCGAGGCAGCCCAACTGCTCACCCACAATCCGCCGCGACTGCGCCCGAGCAGTGCCGCCTTCGGCGCGAAACCGCGCTTCTTCACCAATTCGTCGTAGAGACCGTTGAAATATTCGAAGACGTTCGGACTCCCATAGGCCTCACCGACATCCACGCCCGCAACCGCGATACCCGCGTCAACGAATTGCTGGTGCATCCAGTTTTCATGACTGTCCGGATAACTACCCAATGTCGGTGCATAGAATATCCACGGCTGCGGCTGACTGCGTCGGCTTTTTTCCGGCATCATGACGAACGCTTTTCGGCCCAACACGTCGAATCGCTCCGCATTGATCAGCACTTGACCGCCGGGTGCCTTGGCTTTGGCTTTTCCTTTGCCCTTCCCATTTTTCGCCGGTTGCCTCGCCGGTGGCAAATCCTGCAATGCGAGTTTTTTGAACTCATCCATTTTTTCACTCCAAACCTTCTCCAGGCTGGCGGCGCACTCCGATTGAGTCTCGCTCAGGTCCTTCGATTCGGCACGGTCCGTCTTGAGATTGTAGAGTTCCCATGGTTCCCCTTTTGGAGCCACCAGTTTCCAATCGCCAACCTGCACGGCGCGGTGCCCATCGTGAAACCACCAGAGGTAATCGTGTTTCACACTGTTGTCCTTCGAAAAGACCGGCACGAGGCTCTTGCCCGGTGGTGTTGGAACGGGCTTTCCATTCAACTTCACCGGTGGGCTGCCGCCGGCCAACTCGAGTATCGTCGGCACAATGTCGATTACATGGCCGGGATTGCGGCGGTACTCGCCACGAGCCTTGATTCCATTCGGCCAGGAAACCACCAGCGGCGTGGATATCCCCCCTTCGTGCGTCCAGGTCTTGTGGCGTCGAAACGGCGTGTTGCTCGTCGTGGACCAACCCGGCCCAAGGCAGAGATACGTCGCCGCCGAACCCGGCGGCGCTTGGGGATCGTGGCCGTCGTCCCGCACCATGATCTCCGCGCTGGCGCCATTGTCCGACAGGAAGAACACAATCGTATTTTCGAGTTGGCCCATCTCGCGAATCTGATTCAGCACCCGGCCGATTTCGCGATCCATCCGGTCGATCATCGCCGCGTGAATCGCCATCTTCGCGGATTGAAAATCACGTTGAACGGTCGTCAGGGTGTCCCAGGGCACCGGCCGATTCACTTCTCCATCGCCCAGTTTTTTCAGGTGCTCCGGAAAGTCATATGGCGGCCCCAGATCGCGTTCCACCTTTGACAGCTCTTGATTCAACAAGCCCATTTTCTTTTGGCGTTCGGCACGCTCCTTCCGAACCTCGGCCCAATCTTGGCGATAAACCTCTTTGTAGCGCGCGATGTCTTCCGGCAATGCGTGCAGCGGAAAATGCGGCGCCGCGAAGGCGAGGTATTGGAAAAACGGACGCCCGGGAAACTTCGCCTGATGTTCCTTGAGATACTTGATGACATGATCCGCCAGCGCGACCGTCGCGTAATAGCCGCTGTTCTTCTCCACTGGCGGCAATGGCTTGTCATCCTCCCAGAGCAGCTTCGGATTAAAAAAACGTCCCTGATCTCTGACGTAATACGATCGGTCGAATCCGTTCTCGATCGGCATTCCGTCAATGTGCCATTTGCCAGTGTGATAAGAACGATAGCCCAGCGGTTTGAGCATCTTCGGCAGCAGCACGGCCCACGGCTGGCGTACACCCCGTCCGCCGCTCGGTATTCCCGGAACGGTGTCCCGCCGGATTTGCTGCGGATAGTAACCGGTCATCAATGCCCCGCGCGTGGGCCAACAGCGGCCGGTGTTGTAGAATTGACTGAACCGCAGCCCCTTGCTGGCCAATCCATCCAGATTGGGCGTCTTGATTTCACTGCCGTAACAACCCAGGTCGGAATAGCCGAGGTCATCAGCCAGGATAAGCAGAACGTTAGGTGATTTGGCGGATGCATTGGCGGTCGCCCAGCATCCAATCAGGAAAACGAACACCAGCTTGCGCCAGCGAAAAGTCATGTTCATACGCTGCCATTCCTACACAGTTCCTGGCTGGCACCCAAGCAACAAATAATCCTATTGTCTCAATACTGCATGAATACGTTGACGATTGGTCTGGCGCAATGCCCGCAAACTGCTGATTTTGCCCGCAACAAAGAAATCATTCTCGACTACCTTGCCGAGGCGACGCGGAAGCGAGTCCAGATAGTCTGCTTTCCGGAAACGCAAACTGTAGGCTACCGCGTGGATATTTCGCCCACGAATGCTCCAGTGCCGGTCACCGAGCTCGATGAATTTCACCAACTGATCGCACGACTATGTGGGGAAGCGAATATGGCCTGCATCCTCGGAACGGAAACACCGGCGGACGAATGCGCTTCGAGTAATAAACCATACAATTCCGCGCTCGTGATTTCTGAAACCGGAAAGATTCTCGGCGTCCATCACAAAACAAAACTGACACCGCTGGATGCGATTGCCTATTCCCCCGGCGAGAGCATCGAGACTTTCCAATTGTTTGGCGTGACCGTTGGAGTTGTCATTTGCTTTGAAGGCTTTCGGTTTCCCGAGACGACGCGTGAATGCGTTCGTCAGGGCGCGCAAATCGTTTTTCATCCCCAAAACAACACCACCCGACCGAACGACTGGAAGGTGCCCATCCACCACGCCATGGTCCTGACTCGCGCGGCGGAGAACACGATCTGGTTCGCCACGTGCAACGCGTGCCTGAAACCGCATCAAAACTGCAAATCGATGATCATCGCACCCGACGGACGCATCCACGCTGAAGCCGATCTCCTCGAAGAACGCCTGCTTGTGTCGGCGATCGATGTGACTCAGGCCACTCGCGCCATGTTTCAATACGATCTCGCGAATTGCGCGGGCCCGCTTTTTGGCGACACCGTGAATCCGACGGAATTCGCGGAGGCGTTGTAACTATTTCTGAGTGACAAAAACTTGAATTGGATCGTGGTGATTGGATACGGAAACAATCTTCTCGTGCAAGCTCTGCGGTCATTGCGTTGCCTCATGCCTTGGTAAAACGCAGAGCGCGCGGAGAACGCAGAGGACCGCAGAGATCTTCAACCAGCAGGATTAAGTCCCGCCGCTTTCCTTACATCATGATTCTGAATACTTCGATTCGACTTCGCTTGGCCATAAACGCGTCGGAAAATTCTTCAACTCGTAGCAGCCGACGTCAGGAGGCTCATGCAATATTGGGCAAAAGGAATTAGAGCCTCCTCACGTCGGCTGCTACACAGTTTACCAGACGGTAAAAATTTCCCCGGTGGGGAGAAGCTCCTGCTGAGCCCTGATCTCTGTCCTGAAGGGACAACAGCCCCCTTTCACTCATCGAAGTGTTAAAGTGGGCCTCAAGTCCGAGCCGTGCTGGCCTTTGAATTTCTCTCAAACCTTCAGTCGTTCACAACATTCTGAATTGACCGAATGATGGCCGGCATCCAGTTTTCACCCATGATTCCCAATGAGCCATTGTGCGGGCGCGCCCAGAGCCGCCGCGAATTTCTACGACACTCGGCCGCACTATCCGCGACCGCAACTTTCGGCTTTCACATTCGCGCCAATGCTGCGCCTGCCGCCAAGGTTAAAGATATCAACGTCATCAGTCACGTGCCGGAGGTCTATCACGGTTGGCCGACCCTGGCTCGTCGCAAGAATGGGCAATTGCTGGTTGTTTGCTCCGGCGGCCGGCAACAACATGTCTGCCCGTTCGGTCGAGTCGATTTGATGCGTTCGAACGACAACGGAGAAACCTGGACGTGGCCGCGCACGGTGATCGATGGCCCCATCGATGATCGCGACGCCGGCATTCTGGAAACGGCCAAGGGCAGTCTGTTGGTCACCACCTTCACTTCGTTGGCTTACGAATCTTATGAGTTGAAGAAGGCCCTGACCAGGAAACCCGGAGAAAAGGGCGCCTGGCCCAAGGAACGGCTGGATGCCTGGTTGGCCGTTCACAACCGACTCAACGCCGAACAACGCCAGGCCGAACTCGGCCAATGGATGCTGCGTTCGACGGATGGCGGCATTACGTGGTCCAAACGCTATCCCAGCATCGTCAACAGCCCGCACGGGCCGATTCAACTCGCGGACGGTCGTCAACTTTATCCCGGCAGGGAACTCTGGACAGGTGACAAACGCATCGGAGTCTGTGATTCCAATGATGACGGTCGGACATGGAAGTGGTTGGCGGAAATTCCAACGCGCAAGGGCGATGACAAGAGCAATTACCACGAACTTCACGGCGTCGAAACGAAAGACGGCAGATTGATTGTTCACATCCGCAATCACAACAAGGTCAACGTCGGCGAAACCCTCCAATCCGAATCCAGTGACGGAGGAAAAACCTGGTCAACACCACATTCCATCGGGGTCTGGGGATTGCCGTCGTTCCTGACGCGCCTTCGCAACGGTCATCTGCTGATGAGTTACGGGTATCGGCGCAAACCCTACGGCAACCAGGCGCGCATCAGCACCGATCAGGGGCAATCATGGTCGGAGCCACTGACGATTTCCGCCGACGGCAATGGTGGCGATCTGGGTTATCCAAGCACAGTTGAACTCAACGACGGTTCATTGGTGACCGTCTGGTATGAAAGGATGAAAGGAACTTCGCACGCGGTATTGCGCCAGGCTCGATGGCGGCTTGAATCGTGATTGATGTTTTGTGGCAGCGGGCGTGATACATGCTGCCGAAGGGCATTCGTACGAGCCACTTGCGGAACGGTAGCAGCCGACGTAAGGAGGCTCCGATCTTTTTGAGGTTTGAGCCTCGTCACCTCGGCTGCTACGGGGTTTTGAAATTGCCTCGTACGTTCTACTTTTTCTCCTGCAACGCGAACCAGGTCTGCATCTGGTAACTGCATCGGCACTTTGCCGAACCGTCCGGAATCAACACCAACCCGCCGGCCGGGATTGCATTAATCCAGCAGCCGGGCCGGATCCCGCCGTAGTTTTCCGTCCCGCTGCCGCGCGTAATATCCATGTAACCAAGCGTCGCCGAGCGGTAGAGCATCATGTATTTCCCGGAAGAGATCTGACCGCATCCGTAGGATCGTTTGAAGTCAAACGGCTCCGGCTCACCCGTCATGAGATTCCAGGCGCCACCCTGCGCATAGATGATGGCATCGTTGATCACCGGACGAGTCTCGTACTTCGCTTCCTTTTCCCACAGCCGCTTGCCGGTTCGGGTATCGAACGCGGCGAGGCTGTCGCCGACTTCCGATGGCAGACGGAAGAACCGATGTCGCACTGCCTGAAAATTCATCAGCAGCACCGAGTGCTTTTCGCTGAGCGCAAGTTGGGTCCCGATGATTCTCTCTTCGTTGCGCCAGATTTCCCGTCCGGTCCGTGAATCAAGCGCCAGAAGCGTGCCGACCGGCACCTTGTCCGCCGTCAATTTCGGGCGATGTTTGCCATCTCGTTTCGGTTCAGTGATGAGATCTTCGGTCACCAGCGGGCGGTCGATGAGATAGACCCGTTCGCCGGCGATCGCAATGGCGTTGTGCCGGAGCGAGTGTTTCGGATCGAATTTCCAGAGCATCTTTCCAGTTTTGGCGTCGAGAGCGAAGAATCGCACCGATTCCGTGCGGAGCTTCGACAACTTGTAGCGTGGACTCACCGAATGAGCTTCGTTCGCAATGGAACCGAAAAGAATGCCATCGTGACACGCGAGAAATCCCCAGTCGCGATTCGAGTCACCGGGCTTCACTGGAGTCATGAACTCGTTCAACAGTTTGCCGGTTTCCAATTCGATGCTCAGACACCGATTGCCGTGGCGAACGAAGGCCGCTTTTCCACCCAGGCAAAAGGTTCCGCCCGTATCTCCCACGGCGACGTCATGATGAATACCGTCATAGTCGCGCAGGTAATTTGGAATCTTGTAG
>CALBIE010000010.1 GCA_937893495.1 uncultured Verrucomicrobiales bacterium
TCCCGACGAACCCCACCGGCCCGAAAGCCACGCTGCGCCAGAAGCTCGAAGCGCACGTCCAGGACGCCAACTGCGCCGCCTGCCACGCGAAGATTGATCCCCTCGGCCTGGCGTTTGAAAACTACGATGCCATCGGCCGCTGGCGCACGGAAGAAGTCACCGACGGCATCGGCGAGAACCCGAAAGTCACCGCTGCCGGAATGCTCCCGGACGGTCGCGAATACCTGAATGTTGACGAGTTCAAGAAGCTCCTCGTAGCGGATCTCGACGCCTTCAATTACACCTTCATCGAGAAGCTCGCCACCTATGGCCTGCGACGCAGCATGTCGTTTGACGACCGCGATAATCTGAAAGCCATCGCCGCTGCGAGCAAGGCCATGGACTATCGCGTGAAGGACATCGTCACCGCACTCGTCACCTCCGATCTTTTCCAAAAACGCTGACAAGAACTTATGAGCAACCTGAACTTAAACCACTGGCATATCAGCCGCCGCGAGGCCCTGCGCGGACTCGGTGCCACCATCGCCCTGCCATTCCTCAATGCCATGCTGCCAGCCAGCGCGCGTGCCGCCGACGTGGCCGCCAAGCCGAAGCGCAGCGTGTTTCTCTATATCCCGAACGGCGTGAATACGCTGACGTGGCAGATCGAGCAGGCGGGTGCCGCCTACCAATTTACCAAGCCACTCGCTTCGCTGGAAAAGCATCGTGCGGACATCACGCCAATCAGCGGCCTGCATCACCCCATGGTGCTGGGCAAGCATCACAATTGCGAGAAAGTCTGGCTCACCGGCGCGAACGTGCCGGGCGATGGCGGTTCCTTCCGCAACACCGTCTCCGCCGATCAGCTCATCGCCGAAGTGCATGGAGCCGCGACGCGTTTCTCGTCGCTGGAGATGGCTGTCGAGGGCCAGTCGCTGGCGTGGTCAAAGGACGGCATTCAGATTCCGGCGGAACGCAACACGCAGCAGATTTTCAATGCGCTTTTCGGGGTCGAGAGGGACAGCAAGGAGACCATTCGCCGCCGTCTCAGCCGCCGCGGCAGCATCCTCGATCTCGTGGCCGATGACGCCAAGCGCGTGAACAACAAGCTTGGCAGCGAGGATCGCAGCAAGCTCGACGAGTATTTGACTGCCGTGCGCCAGGTCGAGGAACGCACCCGCCGCGCCGATGAATGGCTCAACGTCGCCAAGCCCGTCGTCCCCGCTGACGAAGCCGCGCGCCTCCAGCGCAAGCTCAGCATGGCCGAGGCCGGTGCCTATTACCGCCTGTTCTACGACCTCATGGTCATGGCGCTGCGCACCGATTCCACCCGCGTCATCACCTGCGGCATCGGCAGCGAGGCGCAAGGCGGAGCCATTCCCGACATTGGTATTTTGCAGCAACGCCACGGCCTCTCGCACCACAACGGCGACCCCGAACAGCTCCGTCGCCTCACCGAGGCGGACACTTTCCTCGTTGGCCAGTTCAGCTATTTCCTCGACCAGCTCAAGGAGCACAAGGAAAGCGACACGCCACTGCTCGATACCACGCAAGTCCTCTGGGGCAGCGGCATGGCCTACGGCCACAGCCATGGCAACGCCAATCTGCCGACCATCCTCGCGGGTGGCAAAGCGCTCGGCTACAAGCACGGCACGCACGTTGATTTCAATCTGCCCAAGATCGGCAAATACAACGTGGCCGATGCGACCGCCCACTATCAGATCTGCTCCCGCCCCGTGGACAGCGATGCCCGCGTGAGCAACTTGCTGCTCACCATGCTGCAACGCGCAGATGTGAAAGTGGACAAGTTCCAGGACAGCATCGGGCCGATCTCGCAGATCGTCGCGTGATCCACGCAAGGTGACTAAAAACTGAAATCAGACAGATGATGGCTGAACTTTCCATGCGCCTTCTCGTCGCCCTATGCCTCGCGGCGTCGATCCTCCATGCCGAGGACAAACCCAAGTTCCGCACCGATGCCGATGGCCCGGTGCAGGCGGGCGAGAAACGCACGAACCCCAAAGACCGAAAGCCCGGCGACAAGCCGGACTGGTTCCAACTCGTCGAAGGGCAGTTCCCGCCGGAGGGCTCCGCGCACGCCGTCTCGGGTGAACTCATCGATGTCGATCACCTGGAACGTCGATTCCAGATGAGGGTGGACCGCAATGACAGCCAGGATGCCGGCATTGTGGACTTGCCGCTGGATGCGACCATGCTGCCGTATGGCTCCATCTGGTATCAGGGGGCACCGGCGGCGTTGCAGGACATCCCGCTCGGCACGCATCTGCACGGTTTGTTTTACCAGAGCGATCCCGACGACAAGACTCCACTGCCCTACAACGCTAACGGCCGCAAGACACCTGACTGGGAATTTCGCCGCTGCTTCCGCATCGAGGACGATTTCTCGTTCTATGGACGGCAGAAGCAACTCTGGAAGATCGACAGCGTGGACCTCGATGCGAAGAGGCTCACTGCCACACTGCAGGACAACGGCCAGCCCGGCGGCCCGCCGAAACTCTTTGATCTGCTCACCAGCACGCGTGTGTTAGAGGCCAACACGATTGCGGATCTTAAAGCGATCCAACCGGGACAGACCGTGCTCTTCAACCTCACCTGGGCCACGCTTTACGGTCCGGGGCGGATCACCGACGTCTGGCTTGATGAACCGGCCCGCGCCCTCGCTACCGCGAACCAACTAGAACGGCATCGCAACCACATCCGCGAGCGCGGTTTGCCCGGCTGGGTCAGCGCCGTGGACGACGCGAAGCAAGTCGTCACCCTCACGTTCTTCAGCGGGGTTGATCCGAAGCTGTTCGACGAGTTGAAAGGCATCAGCGAAGAGCCGCAGGGCTGGCCGTTTTCCTTTCCAGAAGATGATCCGAAAGCGCCGAAGGGCGGCATCGCCGTCGCACGCGAAAGCCTCATGACCTACGATCCCGTGAATGATCGGAAAGGCGGCAACATTCTCGACATCAAAAACGTGGCCATCGAGCCCGGCAGCAGTGGCGTGCAGATCAAAGTGAAATGCGGCATGATGCTGGAAGGTTATCGCCCGCGCCGCATCGTCCGCTTCTATCCAGCCACGTGGAAAGTCATCGCGCTGCCGCTGGAAGAACAGTTCCACGGGCGCGAGTAATACTCACATTTATCCACGGCCATGAAACCCAGCCTCAGACGTGGAGGCGCTTGGCCAAGCGCACACGCAATCCAAAGAACGAAGAACCAAGAACATGAAACTCCATTTCATTACCGCCCTGCTTGGCATCGGCATGTCTGCCACGAGCCTCGCCGCTGAAGCCTTTCGCGTCTATGCGCCTGCCAGCAAGACGCAAACCCTTTGGATCGTCGACGCCCTTCCCAAGGAGGACGGTGGATTGGAACTCAAGCTGGCTGAAAAGCGGGAGCTGGGATTCAATGGTCGAGTCATCGCCGCGCACCCGAATAAACCGCTGCTCTACATCTGCGGCGGCGGCAAAGAGACGGGCAAGATCCCCGGCGCTGTGGTGACCTTGGCCAAAGACGGTGCCTATTCGAGCCATCGGCGCGTGGACCTGAATGACGATGCCGCCTACATCAGTCTCGATCGCAGCGCTGCGTTTCTTTTCGGTGTCAGCTATGGAAACGGGCGGCTCAATGCCTACCGCCTCGGAGAAGACGGACTGCCGGGAAAAGCCGTGGCGACGATTGATGAAGGCAAGAAGGAAGCCCACTGCGTCCTGATTTCGCCGGACAACCAGTTTCTCTATATCCCCTATGTGAAGGGCAACCTGGCTCTTTTCCAATACCGCTTCGATGCGACCTCGGGGATGATCACGCCGCTCACTCCGGCCAATGCGAATCCCCCGGTCGGCACTGGCCCGCGCCACCTCGTTTATCACCCCAGGTTGCCGATGGTCTATTTCTCCAACGAGCAAGGCATCGGCCTCTCCACCTACGAGCGGCGGCCCGACGGTCAGCTTGTTCTGAAGCAGGACATTCCGATCCTGCCGGAGGGAATGTCGAAGGAGGGCCTCAGTGCGTCCGACCTGGAGATCACACCGGACGGTAAGTTCATCTTCGCCGGGTTGCGCGGACACAGTCAGGATTTTGATCGAATCGCCCGCTACCGGGTCAATGCGGACGGCCAGGCCGAGTTGCTCGGGCTGACACCGGCCGAAAAGATTCCGTGGGGGCTGGCGCTATCTCCAGACGGCAAGTATCTCCTCGTTTCCGCCTACAATGGGGCGACCCTCACGGGCTACCGAATCACCGCCGACGGCAATTTGGAAAAAGCAGCGAGCCTCTCGTGGGACGCAGAGATTTCCGACCTCCTCACGCGCTGATTCTCTTCCCTCTCAATCCTTGGCCCATGAAACCAACCATCCTTCACCCAGGAATCACCGCAATGATGAACGAACAACCCAAACAGCAGGGCATCAGCCGCCGCGATCTGCTCGCATCGGCTGGTGCGACGGCGGCCGGTATACTGCTGTTGAACGAAGTGTCAGCGGCCGACAACCCTGCGCCTCATGTTGGCGACCGCGCGTCGTCGATCAAGATCACCGGCTTCAAGACCTACCCGGTCGGCAGCAAGACGCTGTTGAAAATCGAAACCAACCAACAGGTTTTCGGTTGGGGCGAGATTTCGCAATTGCCGCCGACGGTCTCGGAGCCGCTCATGCAGTCGATGTTTGAACTGCTCGACGGCGAGAACCCAACCCGCATCGAGCATCTCTGGCAGAAATTGTATCGCGCGCACCGGGATTATCGCGGCGGCGCCTTCATGCTGCACACCATTGCGGGCATCGACATGGCTCTGTGGGACATCACCGGCAAATTGCATGGCGTGCCGGTTTATCGACTGATGGGCGGCCCGACACGCGACAGGATCCGCGTTTATCCCACGCCCAAGGCTTACAAGGTCCCCGCCGGTGGGCCTCGTCCTGCGTCCGGCAATCCCGCCGACATTGAGCCGCTGGTTCAGGCGGTCAAGGAAGCGCGGGAACGGGTGGGCAAGGACGGCACGGTGATGTTCGACGCGCATTGTTGTCTGCCGCCGCCGATGTTGATCCAGTTCGCCAATGCCATCGAGCCTTACGACGTGTTGTGGATCGAGGAACCGGCGGTGCCGGGAAACATCGAAGTGTTCAAGCGCATCAAGCAGTCCGTCAAAGTGCCGCTGGCCTCGGGCGAGCGTGACCGGACGATCTGGGAGGTGATCCCTTATCTGCAGGAGCGCTGCATCGACATCATCCAGCACGATTGCGCGCATGGGGGCGGCATCACGCAGATGAAAAAGGTGGCGGTGCTGGCGGAGACTTACACGGTGCCGCTCGCGCCTCATTCGATTGCGTCGTTCATAGGCATTGCGGCGAGCTTTCATGTCACGGCGTCCATCCCGCTGTTTCTCATTCACGAATACTACTCCAATGACTGCGGCGGCACGCTCAAGAAAAGTTGGGAGGTGGACAAGAATGGCGACTCCTCGCTGCCACAGGGACCGGGGCTGGGCGTCGAGGTCGACGAAGCGGCGCTCGCGAAGATGGATCCGACGAAGTTCAAATGGCCCGGCCAGAAAAATCCGGATGGTTCGGTGGCGGATTATTGAACCCAGAACCAAGAACCAAAACAGACAATGATTAAAACGTGATTCTGGACCAATTCGAAACCCGACCCTCGCGCGTGTATTGACTGCGGACGAGACAAAGACGTTAAGGACCCGTTTGGAACAGCGCGGGGGGACGGATGTGCTTGCGGCTCCCCGTGTCACGACAGTGGACGGACGGCAGGCCCAACTGTCGATCATGGAAACGCGAACCATTGTCACTGAATTGCACTCTCAACCCGACCCCGCCACCAATGCCTCGCCGATCCGGGCCCGGAAGGCGGACCCGGATCCGACGCGTGTTCACTACCTCACCGAAGAGATCCCGGTGGGGATCCGGCTGGACATGATTCCCCGCTGGCAACCCGAGGGAGGGATCATTCAAATCTCAGTGACCAATGTTTTGACGGAATTCCTCGGTTACGACGATCCGAACACCCGTCAAGCCAAGGGTGGGGCTGCGACCGGATCTGCTGTTGTCGGAGTAACACCGCTGCCTCATTTCCGGCTGAGGCAAGTCGGCACTCAGACGGACATTCCAGCAGGTGGAACCCTGGTTCTGGGAGGCCACATCGTTTACGACAGGGTCCTGATGAAGGACAAGATCGCGCTGCTGGGGCGCCTGTTCCGAAGGGAACAGACCGGGGAACTGAAGAAACATCTCATCATCCTGATCACCCCGAAGCGGATTGATTCAACGGGAACGACAACAGGAGTCCCGTGAGCGACCGGTGGGTCCGGAAGATTTTTGTTCGTAAAGTCTGGAAATCAGGCAGACAACAAATCGAACGGTCGAAACGACGCATCTTCGTCGCGGTGATCCGGGAAGAGGGGCCTCGAAGCCTGTCTGAAAAGCAGGACCCGACGCAGGAAGGTCCACTTCTTCAACCGCCAAATATTGCATCGCAACGATCGGTGGGACATGGACCCGGAGTATCAGTTACAACTGTGATCTCGGAATATCAGGGAGTATATAGGGCCTGTCCCACAATACGGAGAACAAAGGCAGGATTGGGCGGAATGAGAAAA
>CALBIE010000011.1 GCA_937893495.1 uncultured Verrucomicrobiales bacterium
GGTAACGCGTGCCGCACCGTAGTTGAGCGAGGGCGGGAGGCTCAAACTCCTTCGGAAAATAGACGAGATCAGAGCCTCCTCACGTCGGCTGCTACGTTTTCAACGGTCTGTTGGGCGGCTGCCTTTTGAACGGCCTCCCGACGAATACCAAAGATCCAGATTGGCATGAAAACCTCATCGCCACTTTGAAACCACGTCCAGCCCAACGCACGAACCAGATTTGATTTGAGTGCCAAAAAATCCCCCCCCACTCTCGCCGCTCCTATGCGGAAAGTGACGCTTGGTCTGGTCGGCGGCGGCACGGTCGGCGGAGGGGTTTTTCAGGCCATTAAACGAAATGGCAAACTGATCGCCTCCCGCCTTGGCCTGCGCCTCGAAATCGCCAAAGTCGCCGTGCGAAACCCCGGGAAAGGGCGCGCGGTGGCCATCCCAAGCGCTGTACTGACGACGGACTGGAAGGCCGTCGTGGCGGATCCAAAGATCGATATTATTGTCGAACTCATCGGCGGCACGACCACGGCCCGGCAAATCACCATCGCCGCGCTAAAGGCCGGCAAGCCCGTGGTCACTGCCAACAAGGCTCTGCTGTCTGCGCACGGCGAGGAGTTATTTGAAACTGCCCGATTACACGGGGCCAACCTTTATTACGAGGCGAGCGTCGCGGGCGGCATCCCCATCATCAAGATTCTGCGTGAGTCGCTCATCGGGAACCGCATCTCGCATCTCTACGGCATCGTCAATGGCACCTGCAATTACATCCTTTCGCGCATGCGGGACAAGGGAGAAGATTTCGACTTTGTCTTGTCCGAAGCGCAACGACTTGGCTACGCGGAGGCGGAACCGTCGCTGGATGTGGACGGCTACGATGCTCAACACAAGACCGGCATTCTCGCGTCGCTGGCCCACGGATTCTGGGTGAATCCGCGTACCATTCACGTGGAAGGCATCCGGCACATTTCACAATTGGACATTCAGTTCGCCGATCAACTTGGCTACGTCATCAAGCAGCTCGGAGTCGTGAAACAACCCGCGCCCGCGAAAAATAAACCACGAAGCAAAAACGGTTTTCAACCAATTCAGGTCTCCGTCTATCCCGCGCTCATCGCCAAGTCCCACGTCCTGGCAAGCATGAACGACGTTTTCAATGCCGTCTTCATCAAGGGAGACATCGTTGGCGACACACTGTATTGCGGGCATGGCGCGGGTCAGGACGCTACCGCCAGCGCGGTGTTGAGCGATCTCGCCGACGCGGCGCTGGATCTCAAATTTGGCACCGCCAACCGTGTTCCGCCCTTTGTTCCGCACGAGCGGGAAGGCTGGGTCACGCCACTGGATGACATCGTTTGCAGATATTACCTGCGCCTGAATGTCGTGGACCGGCCCGGAACCTTTGCGCGAATCGCGAATCTGCTTGGTGCCGCGAAGATTGGAATATCAAGCATCATTCAACCCGAGGGACACCAGGGGAAAAGCGTGCCGGTGATCCTTATGATTCACGACGCCCCCAATCGTGCCATGACCGCAGCCCTGAAAAAGATTTCACAACTCGACGTTGTAAAAGGCAACCCCGTAATGATACGAGTCGAACAGTTTGATTGAAATGGAAACTGCCGCAAAACAACTACAACCCTGGAAGGGCATCATCAATCAGTACGCCCGCTACCTTCCCGTGTCGGACGCGACGCCCGTTATTACGTTGTGCGAGGGCAACACGCCGCTGATTCCGGCCACCAATTTCGTCGAAGCCATCGGCGGAAAATTCGAGCTGTATCTAAAATACGAAGGACTGAATCCAACCTGCTCATTCAAGGATCGTGGCATGACGATGGCCATGACGATGGCCAAGGAACGCGGCGCGGAGGTCGTCATCTGCGCGAGCACCGGCAACACCTCCGCCAGCGCCGCGGCCTACGCCACCCGCGCGAATATGAAATGCGTCGTGCTGCTGCCGAATGGAAACATCGCGCTCGGCAAGCTCGCCCAGGCGCTGCTTTACGGCGCAACGACCGTGGCCATCGAGGGCAATTTCGACGATGCGTTGCGCATCGTGATTGAACTCGGAGAAACCGGAAAAGTTGAAGTCGTCAACAGCATCAACCCCGCCCGCATCGAGGGGCAAAAGACGGCGTCATTCGAAATCTGCGATCAACTTGGCCGCGCGCCTGACTTTCACTTCCTGCCGGTCGGTAACGCGGGCAACATCACCGCGTATTGGAAAGGCTTCAAGGAGTACTACTCAGTCAAGAAAGCGGATCGCCTGCCACGCCTGTTCGGATTTCAGGCCGCAGGCGCCGCGCCCATTGTCGATGGAGCACCCGTCGCCCAGCCGAACACTGTCGCCACGGCTATTCGCATTGGAAACCCGGCAAGTTGGCAAGGTGCCAATAACGCCCTGAAGGAATCCAAAGGCCATATCGCCAAGGTGACCGATGCCGAAATCCTCGCAGCCTACAAACAGATAGCGCAAACCGACGGCGTTTTCGTGGAACCCGCCAGTGCCGCTTGCCTCGCCGGTCTTATCAAGTGCCATCAGGCCGGAATGATCCCGGAAGGCAGCGTCATTACGGCGACCATGACCGGGCACGGGCTAAAAGATCCGGACAATGCCATTCAAAATGCTGGATTTGAACCCACCATCGTGGAGGCTTCCAAAGAGGCGGTCATGAAAGTAATCGGGCTGTAAGGAGATGGCACTCATCGTTCAGAAATACGGCGGCTCATCCGTTGGCGATGTCGAGCGAATCAAGAACGTCGCGCGACGAGTGAAGCAATACCACGACGCGGGCGATCAAGTGATCGTGGTCGTCTCCGCGATGCGCGGCGTGACTGATAACCTCATTCGTCTCGCGGGTGAAATCATGCCCATCCCCTCGGACCGGGAAATGGACATGTTACTGGCGACGGGCGAACAAACTACGATTGCCCTGACCGCCATGGCGCTTCATTCTCTCGACGTGCCGGCCATTTCATTGACAGGCGCACAAGCGGGTATCGTTACCGATGGAGTCCATACCAAAGCCAAGATTCAAAACATCACACCGCAACAAGTGCACCAGCTTCTGGATGCTGGTAATGTCGTCATTGTTGCAGGTTTCCAGGGCCAGACTTCCGACGGGCACATCACCACCCTGGGGCGCGGCGGCTCCGATCTCACGGCCATCGCGCTTGCCTCAGCCGTCAAGGCTGACTTGTGCCAGATTTTTACCGATGTGGATGGCGTGTACACGACGGACCCGCGCATCTGCCCGAAAGCGCGCAAGCTTACGGAAATCGCTTATGATGAAATGCTTGAACTCGCCAGTCTGGGCGCGAAAGTGATGCAGAGCCGCTCGGTTGAGTTCGCGAAGAAATTCGGTGTCGTATTTGAAGTGCGTTCAAGTTTGAACGATAACCCAGGAACCCTGATTAAAGAAGAAACCACTGCCATGGAAGGTGTCGTCGTTCGCGGAGTCTCGCTGGATAAAAACCAGGCCAAAGTCACGCTCGTTGCCGTTCCGGATAAACCCGGCGTCGCGGCCAAAATTTTCAAGCACCTTGCCGACGCCACGGTCAATATCGACATGATCGTGCAAAACGTCAGTCATGGCACAGCCGCGCCCTCGACCGATTTGTCCTTCACCGTCGAGAAGGCCGATCTGCTCAAGGCGCAGCGGGTCTTTGAAGGCGTCCGTGTCGAAATCGGCTATCGCGAAATCTCCACCGACGAGAACATTGCCAAACTCTCCATTGTCGGCGTGGGCATGCGCAGCCATGCGGGAGTTGCCGCGAAGATGTTCGAGATTCTCGCGGCGGAAGACGTGAATATCGGCATGATCTCCACGAGCGAAATCAAAATCTCCGTGGTCATCAGTCTCGATGGCGCAGAGCGGGCTGTGCAGGCCGTGCACAAAGCGTTTATCGAGGAAGCCCAGCCGTAAGGGCCGGCCGCCATTCTTGGGAACCCGCATAGCCGGCGGCA
>CALBIE010000012.1 GCA_937893495.1 uncultured Verrucomicrobiales bacterium
GTCTTGATGTTGCCCTGGATCTCGATCTTCTCGATGTAGGACTTGCCCTTGTCTTCGTCGATGATTTCGTAAACTAGATCCATCTTGCCGGACGTTGTATTCGGGTTCTTGATCGCCCGCACCCGGGTGTCGATGTAACCTTTGCCACCGTAGAAATCACGGATGGCCTTCATGTCGGCCTCCAACCCCTGGGGAGTGAAGACTTCCCCTGAGACCATTTTTACGGGTTCGGCCGCTCGGTCACCGTGCAGAATATCTTCCGAGGGGAACTCCGAATTTCCCTGGATCTCGACGGTTCCGACCCGGTACTGGGTTCCTTCCGAAACAATAAAATGAATGGTCAGATGCTTGGGGTCGGCATACTCGAACTGTACGTCCTTGATCTCGAAATCGATGTAACCGGCACTGCGGTAGAATTCGGCGAGCGTCTCCTTGTCGTCCTCAAACTGTTCATCCTTGAGCACGCCGCTACCGGTCAGCCACGAGAACATCCAGCGCCGGCGGGTCTTGATCGCTTTGCGCAGTTTCTTTTGCGGGAAACCATTGGCTCCGACAAAAACGACATCGTCGATCTTCACCTTGGGCATTTCCTTGATCACAAAGGTGACCGTGGCCTGGCCCGTGGCTTCGATGACGACCGGTGCCTCGTAGCGCACTTCCGTGCCCTGGTATCCGGCTTTCTGGTACATCTTCTCGATCTCGCGGGCATCCGTGAAGAGTTTAAATTCCTCCAGCGGTTCCCCTGTCTTCGAAGTGAGCTTTTTCCGAATCTTCCGGTCGCTGTACTGCTCATTGCCCTCGAAACGGATTTCGGAAAGGATCGATTTGCCCTGCACCACGTAGTTCAGACGCACCCCTTCCGGAAGGTCCTCTTCGGTCACCCGGATCTGGGTGAACAAACCGGTCGAGTAAAGGGAACGCACATCGTCGTCCACCCCGGTGCGAGTATAGGCATCGCCGACTTTGACCCGGATGTTGGCCTTGACCATCTGATCGCTCGCTGCGGGCGGGCCGATGTGGGTGACGTCGATCTGCTGGATGACGCGGGTGTTCTGTGCCTGCAGCACCCAAGCGGTTCCGAGGAGAAGGAACGCGGGAAGCCAGCGCAGGGTTCGTTGGAGCAGGGATGGACTCATTCAGATGTTTTGCGGCATGTCTTCCGCGCTGACCTTGGCGGCGCTCTCGAAGCGGGTAAAGGACCTGAGGAAAGTCAGGTTCACGTCCCCCGTGGGACCGTTCCGTTGTTTTGCAATATACAGATTCACGCTGGCCGCTTCCTGTTCCGGGACGCTGGTGGCCTCGTCGTCATCCCCGGAGCTGGCTTTGTAGAGCAGACCCACCAGATCGGCGTCCTGTTCAATGGAGCCGGATTCCCGCAAATCCGAAAGCCGCGGTTTGCGGCTTTTGTCTTTTTCCAATTCGCGGTTGAGCTGGCTCAGAACGATGATCGGCACGTTGAGTTCCTTGGCCAGCGCCTTGATGCCATTGGATATATCGGCAATTTCCTGCTGCCGATTCTCGGCCCGTCTCGCAGTAGAATTGAGCAGTTGCAGGTAGTCAATCACAAAGAGCTTGATGCCATACTGTTGGAACATTCTGCGTGCCTTGGCGCGCAGTTGCAGGATCGACAGACCGGCCGTGTCGTCGATGTATAACGGGGCGCTTGCCAGCTTTCCCGCCGAGCCCGTCAGTTTCGGGAAATCCCTTTCCGCCAGGAACCCTTCCCGGATGTTGCGCAGGTTTACCCGGGACCGGGAACAGAGCATGCGCAGGACCAACGATTCGGCGGTCATTTCCAGACTGAACACACCCACCGGCAGTTTCTCGTCCACCGCCACGTGCTCGGCGATGTTCATGGCCAGGGACGTCTTTCCCATGCTGGGCCGCGCGGCGATCACGATCATTTCTCCCCCGTGAAATCCACTTGTCATCTTGTCCAGATCTTGGAACCCGGTGCCAACGCCCGTCAACATGCCCTGGCGCTGATGAAATTCCTCAATGGTGTTGATCGCCTTGTGAACCAGTTCCTTGATCATCATGGAACTCGACTCCACCCGTTCCTCGTTGATCTTCAGGATGTCCCGCTCCACTTCGTCCAGCAGTCCGTCAACCTCCCCTTCGTGTTCGTAAACGCGGCCCACCACCGAGGTGCATGCCACGATCAGCTTCCGGAGAATATGCTTGTCCCGGACGATGCTCAGGTAGTATTCGAGATTTGCCGCCGAAGGCACGGCGTCCGCGAGGCTCGACAGATAACCCAGCCCGCCCACGGCTTCGAGTTGTTTCTTGTCCTTGAGTCGCTGCTGGATCGTGATGAGATCAATCGGTTCCTTGCGGTCGTACATGTCCATCAGCACCTCGAAGATGTGCTGATGGCGCAGGTCGTAGAATACCTCGCCGCCGCGTTTGAATTTCTCAATACACACCCCCATGCATTCGGGGGGGGAGAGCAGGATGCATCCCAGTACACCCATCTCAGCCTCGATTGAAGAAGGGGGAAGGCGGTCGATCGACGAACCCGGCGCCGTTTTCTTGCGTCCCCCCTTGGTCAGGTTGACAGACGCAGCGCCGGTTGAATCCATAGTGTCGATCATCCAAGCAGCAAAAACCAAATCGCGTCCAAGAGCAATGCTGAGTTCGGTCAAGACCCGGAAAACTTGCCCGCCACCGGCTTGAAGCGGGTTCACGCGGATTTTTCATAAAAAGGTTTGAATTCGATCGGACGCCATCTATAATGCGTTCGCGGTATCTACCGTGAGGAGGTTCGGGGCGTAGCGTAGCTTGGTAGCGCGTCTGAATGGGGTTCAGAAGGTCGCTGGTTCAAATCCAGTCGCCCCGACCACTTCCTCTTGTTGGGATTCCCGGGGCGATGCTCTGGGCGTAAGGAATGACGCGCCGATGGCGCTGGATTGCTTCGACCGGGGTGAGACGGAACCATGACGGAGCAGGGAGTCATTGGAGGATGTGTTGAAATGCCCCCCCGTACCAACCTTCGGCCCGTTGGGCTGGGTATGCGAACGGAAACGTCCCGAGGCCTGTAGGGCCGGGATAACACCGCCGGAGGATCATGCCTCAATCATTGTCCCGCATTTTGATTCACCTGGTTTTCAGCACGAAGAACTGCGACCGTATTCTGACTCCCGCCGCACAAACCGAATTGCATCCCTATCTTGCCGGCGTTTTGGACAACATCGAATGCCCTTCGTTGCAGGTCGGTGGTGTGGGCGTGGGGAATCGGTCAATCTCCCAAAAGCATTCGACCAACTGTTGCTACACTTTCCCGCACTCGTTCACGATCTTCGGCATTTCCGGGATGAAACTCTGCCGCGCGAATTGGGCCATCTTGGGCTGGATCATTGAAATCTTTTTGCAGCGCTTTCAGCGCGAACTCGTAGCCAGTGTTGCCAACCTTTGCCTCGGCACGGAACGCCGTGACTGCCACTTCAGCGCCATCCACAAAACTCGTGACCGCGAGCAGCACGTCGTAGGCATCCTTTGGAAGGCGCCGTCCGGTTGGTCCACCAAACGCATTCAGTTTGAGCACGAGCAACGGGCCAATGTCGGCAACGGCCACTTTGCATTCTTGCTCCGCTCCATAGAGGTCGCGTCCTTTGATCGGCACGATTCGCCGACAGGCCAGCGCCCGATTGACTCCGGGAATTACACTGGCAACCACATCATCCACGATTCGAGCGCCCGTCAGTGAAGGCGGGTCTTCTGTCAGAAAATCCAGATAGAGATTCAGGTTGCCAAATTTGCGGACCAAGCGGTTGCGTTCGGATTTGAAATCCAACCCTGCCAGATCCGATTTGATTGTTCCATACTGGTCGCCGGATGCTGCCAGCGAGATGCCGAAATCCACGTCCATCGTCACTGCACCCGGCGTTTCGCCTGCCGCATCGCGCTTCGTCAGATAATGCACAGCCAACCCACCGACGAGCACAAGATCGTTGTGGTATCGGTCCAGAGAACGCCACGCGGTTAGCAATGCCGCTTCCGCCGACTGGAGGCTCTCTTTGGGATAATCTCCGAATGTTCCGAACTTGCTCAAGCCCAGCCTCCCGCGAAATCCGGCCACTGCCTCAGTTCCTGGGCTTGTTCCTCGCCTCGCAATCCACAGCGCAACAGATCGAGATATATCTGCACGTCCGACACCAACTCAAAACCGCGCACCGTTTGTGATGGGTGCAACACACCTTCATCTTTCGGCAACACCAGCCGAAGCCCGCCGCCACCAGCAGACACGCGGCGGCCCAACAACTTTGCTTTGACCAGCGCGTCATCCGGGAATTTCTTCACATAAGCCGTTACGACTTTCGTCGTCGTGTGCGGATGCCGCAGCCAGCCTGCGAACCATTGGGTGAACACCGGCGGATCACCTGATAAAATATCTTTCAACTTTTCCGCCAGTTCCAATGAATCGGTGACTAGGACGGAATATTCATAGGTGCGCGTTCGTTTTTCCCAATCATCCGCTCTCGCCCACGCATCCAGCACAGCGCCCGGCTTCGACACTTGAAAACCGCCTGGCGCTGCCACCGCCCACTCGCGCGCCAGTAATTGTTGACGCACCGCGCTCACCCAGCCGAGACTCACGCGTGACGATTCCGCCAGTTTCGTAACTTTCCACGGACGCAGCGGCCCTTGCAGTAACACCCGCAACACCCGCGTTGCCCCAGGCCCAAAGAGCGACCGCGTCTCCCGCTTCTCTCGAAATGGATTATCCGATCCGCGCGTCTCGATGAATACCTGATCGAATGCCAGCCGCGCATTGCCCGCCAAGTCCGCGAAGCCGATGCCGGCCTCGGTGCAAATTTTCGCCGACTCCTCCGAGATGAATGGCGCGAG
>CALBIE010000013.1 GCA_937893495.1 uncultured Verrucomicrobiales bacterium
GGATTTTCGTAGCATCGTTGACTGCAGCTATTGGTTGCCATTTTACGAAACATGTCACTCCGTGCTTCTGCCCTTCCTCACAATTTTTTTGAGCAAGGCATGCATCTTCTTCACCATCCCCGGATGATCGCGGGACACCTCGGTGGTCTCTTCGATGTCTTTGCCCAGATCATGAAGCGCGAAGGAAACCGGAAAGGCGTCATCCACGACCTGCGCGATGGTTTTCGGTCCGTTGACCGTCAGCTTGAAGGCACCCTTGCGGATGGCAAAGGTGCCATTGCTGTGATTGTGCACAATCGCCTCGTGAAATGACCCCGGTCTCGCCTCTCCCGTCAGCGCCTTGAAGAAACTTTGGCCGTCCTCGGCGGTTTGGTTGTCCAGTTTGATGTTCAACATCTCCGCCAAGGTTGGGATGACATCATTGAAAAGGATCGTCGTTGGACAACTCTCGCCCGGTTTGATTTTTTCGGGCCAGCGGACAAAGAACGGCACGCGGTGCCCGCCCTCCTGCAAGCCTGCCTTCCAGCCTTCAAAAGGCCCATTGCTATCGTGCCCGTAAATGGCGGTGTCGCCCCGAACCCACTTCTGCCGATACCCCTTGGTGCGATTGACCGGACCGTTGTCGCTGGTGAAGATGACGATCGTGTTTTTCTGGATTCCGAGTTCGGTAAGCTTGCTCAGAATCCTGCCAACATGGTGGTCAAGTTCGACGACGAAATCCCCGTAAGCCCCGGCGCGACTGGTCCCGACGAAATCCCGGCCAGGGACAATCGGGTTGTGCGGCGTGGTCATCGCGTAATAGAGGAAGAATGGCTGACCGGGCCGCGAACGAGTTGCATTCTCGACGAATTCGCACGCCTTTTTCGACAGCGTCGGAACGAGGCGGTCCATGGTGTAGCCTTCGGCAACGATGTTGTCGTCCCGGCCAAACCATTCGCCGTTCTTATCCCTGGCTTCCTGCGAGGAGAGAGTGGGGATCACCGTGGCCCGGTTGTTCTCAATGAAGGCGGCGGGGTTCATCTCCGCTGAACCGGCCGTGCCGAAGGAGTAGTCGAATCCATGGTCCATGGGCCCATTCAGGACGGGTGAAGCGAAATCGATGTTTTGAAAATCCTGGTAGTTGGGATGGACCCGGATGACCTCCCGCGCGCTTTCATCGCGCAGCTTCCAATCGATTCCCTGGTGCCACTTGCCGACCAATCCGGTGAAGTATCCCTTGCCCCGGAGGAGATCCGCGAGCGTCTTTCGGCCCGGTTCGATCAACGTGCCCGCAAGATTGGCGAGGTTGCCGCCCGATCCCAGCCGGGTGCGCCACATATACCGGCCGGTCAACAGACCATATCGGGAGGGGACGCAATAGGAGCCCGAGGAATGGGCGTCGGTGAAAATCAGGCTTTCTTTTGCCAGCCGGTCAAGGGTGGGCGTGGGGATTCGGCTGTCGCGATTGAGGATGCCGACATCGCCGTAACCCATGTCATCCGCCAGGATTATCAGGATGTTGGGCCGGAGCGTCTTACCCGCCGCCACCGGGACGTCTTTCGGCGTGGCGCTCGGCGCCAGCGCCATCCAGCAGGCTACGAGGGTGAATAATGTCTTTGTCATGGTGTTCTCCCGAGCGGCCAACGAACGCAACCAAGTAGTAATCTTTTACACTCAAAACCTGTAATCTGTCGAGAAAGAGGCAAGGAACGGCGTCAGTCCGCCAATTGAAAAGGCCGCCCGAGCTGGTTCGGCCGAGAAGTTGAAAGAAAGTCCGAAAAACTCCGTTTTTACAGTTGGCTTACGCTCAACCGGTTCCCTTATTCCGTGTTTTTGTGGTTCGCACTGATTTTCGGGCAGGCTTTCGCGTTGTTGTCCTAAAATGTTCTGACAGCTCTTTCTCGTGCTCTTTCAGCCACAGGTGAATGCGATGGATATTCTCGCGGAGGTTCAAAGCAGATTTTTGAAGTTCGACCGTGTAGCCATTGTAGATCTGCTTGTCCTTACGATTTGCCTTGATAGAACGCGATTTGGCAAGCAGGTGACATATGCAAACGATTCTCCATACAAACGCGCTAGATTGAATCGAAAGCAAGCCTGATTCCAAGATTCCGCAACGCCAACGATTGAGCAACAAGGTGCGCAGTGAGGTCAGTGAAAATACTAAGGCAACCGATATCGCGAACCATTCGGCCAGAGCATTCAGCCCGTAATAGGACGAAAACATTCGGTAAAGTACCCAAACCGAGATTACAGCGATCACTGGGATTAAGATTCTATGTGCCCAATTCAGCCAGTGATCTACCCGGGGCAGGCACCCCGCCAACTCGAAAATGGCCATAACGGAAACCGCGCTGGCGCAGAAAACCAGGATCCACATCACAGACAAATCATTCTGAAAACCTACAGCCGCCGGGGTGACGCATGCGGCACAGAATAGCAGCACGAAAAGTGACACAACGGTAAGTCCATTCAGTTGGGCGAGTTTCTTGCGCAAATATGTTCCGGGGTGATAATCAGAAACGTCAGCGTTGCCTCCTACTACAATATCGATCGTGGGTTGGTTTGTCTTCTTACGGTGACCAGCTAGTAGCTCGCAAGTGTCATACCATGGGTACTCTGAAATAGCCTCTTTGACAGGTTCGTCTTTTACTCCGTCGATTTCGGGCGACTGAAATGTTTTCTTAAACTGCTGGCTGATCCAGCGAATAGCCCTGTATTCCGATTTCGATCCAAATTTTCTGACACATATGCCGAGAGATTCTCGTTCGAAATAAAAGAAGTGAAAAATCTTCGGCTGAACAACACGCCATGCAAACATTGCTTCTTCCCAGTCAACCCGGCGAAGTTCAGTCGCTAGACGGCTTTTTTGCACGTTTGCTTCGTAGTAGTCGACAACCCGCGATAAATGAATCTGATATGCGGAAACACGATTGGCTGTATTGTACTTGCGGCAACCCACCCGGGCGGTAGATAGACAAAGAGATGCCACGAGCATTGCGCCGAGACTGACGACGTAAGGGTCGAAGGAGCCGCTAAGAATACTCGCCATGATTCCTACCAGACTCGCGCTGACCAGCAGCGCTTGATGCGCTTGGTTAGTGAAACAGTTTTTGACGGACTCCGCCTCATGCCGCACGGCCCTGACCTGCCTTTGGTTGAGATCCAACAATTGGTCTTCGAATCGATTGATGTTGTGAGGGACTTTCATGGGTAGCTGGCGCTAAAGCGAACACAGTGGGAAAACGGGGATTATTAAGGATGTATTGTTCCTGCAAGTCAAACCCATCTTTCTGAGCGGCACCGCTAGGTTGAAGTGACGCAGCAAAACAAGTCACCAAAGAAATAGCTCCAGCTCGGCGAGCAGCAACAGACCGTAATCGAATAATGGGCTCAGAGTGTCAGCGGCCGATAAACAGGAGATCCGAGAGTCAGAAACTGAGAACTAAATTCACTGAATAAAGCGGCACAATCGAGTCCGCATATCAGTCGAACAATCGAAAAACTGATTCATTTCCGTGCTTCGTCAGGCATTCCCATTCTGAAATTCGATC
>CALBIE010000014.1 GCA_937893495.1 uncultured Verrucomicrobiales bacterium
TTCGGGCGGTTTAAGCCGATTTCAAATCGGCGCTCCGCCAAAATGAGAATTGCTGTGTTGGAACAGTCTGGACCCGATGGAGTAGAAGGTTCTCACGACAGCTCGGTATAAATTCTGTGATCACCGCGATTTTACGACGTAAGATTTCGAAATTTGTGAGCGAGGGCTCCATCCTAATCTGGATTGCCGGCAGCGAGCTGTCGGCGGGCGAAAATAAACAAGCTCGCGATCAACGCGATGGCGATGAGGCTTCCGGCATTGAACCAGCCTTTCTGTCCGCTCCACACGATGGCGTAACCGAGGCTGCCCGTGAGTAACGCGTAATAGCAGAAAGCCGGTAGTGTTTTGCGAATGACGAGCCCTTCCCGTCCGACGAGTCCGACCACGGCCGACGCTGCGACGACGTTGTGTACGCAGATGATGTTTCCGGCCGCGCCGCCCACGGCTTGCAGGGCGACTATCCAGGCGGGATCCACGCCGATGCGTTGTCCGACGCCGAACTGAAAGAGGGAAAACATCATGTTGCTCACAGTGTTGCTGCCGGCGACGAAGGCACCGAATCCGCCGATCAAAGGAGCAAAGATGGGCCACGCAGATCCCGCCATGGCCGCCACTCCTTCGGCGAGGACGATCGGCATCTTTTCATACTCGGCCGCGCCTCCGGTCGTGTTGATGAAAACCTGTACCATGGGCACGGTGAAAACGAGCGCGACCGAGGCGCGAATCATGGTTCTGGTGGAATTTTTCCACGCCACCCGACAGGCGCTTGCCTTCATCCGATGCAAGAGCCCAGTGAACAGGGAGACGACGACAAAAATGGTTCCAGGCAGATAGAGCAATTGAACTTTGCTGGTGATGCTCGTGCCAAATATTTCCTTCCATTGAAAGGTCATCGAACTGGAGGTGATGAATCCTTTGACGTGGAGTTCCGGGACGCGGGTCACGATCAGCAGCACGGCCACTAATAAATAGGGTGCCCACGCGCGCAGCATGGAAATGTTCGAGGAACCGGTTGAAGTGGTTTTGATTTCGATGGTGCCATTCCATTCCGGACTCCATTGGTCCCGTGGCCCAAAGTCCCAACACTCGTCCCCCTTCGGCACCAGAAACCCTGCCTTTGCCGCGGACACCACAATCGCGAGGCCGATGAGAGCGCCCAGGATGGAAGGAAATTCCGGGCCCAGCGTGTTGGCGACAATCAGATACGGAATGGTCATGGAAAACGCCGCGAAGAGCGCAAAGCGCCAGATCTTCAGCCCCTCTTTGAATGATCGTTCGGGGCCGAAGAAGCGCGTCATCAGCGCCACGACAAACAAGGGAATGAGTGTTCCGGCGATGGCGTGGAGCAGCGCGACCCGCGTCCCGACCATGGCCAGAAAGTCCAGCCACATCAATTCGCCTCCCGCGGAAACGAAACCCTGCGAAATCGCAAAATCTTGAACTGCGGAATCGGTACCAAGGCCCGTGTTGACTCCGACGAGAATGGGAGTGCCCAGCCCGCCAAAGGAGACGGGCGTGGATTGAATGACCATTCCCGCCACGACTGCGGCCATCGCCGGGAATCCGAGTCCCACCAGCAATGGCACGGCCACGGCGGCGGGTGTGCCGAATCCGGCCGAGCCTTCGATGAAGGATCCAAACAACCACGCAATGATGATGACCTGGACGCGTCGGTCGGGTGAAACATCCATGAATCCCTGGCGGATGACGTTTAGCGCGCCGCTTTCCTGTAGCGTGTTCAGGAGCAGGATGGCGCCGAAAATAATGTAGAGCAAGGTCGCGGCGACGATCAGACCGTGCACGGTGGCGGCGGCTACCTGAGTCAGCGAAACCTTCCAGACCAACAGTGCCAGCGCGGCAGCCGTTACGTAAGAAAGCGGCATTGCGCGGCTGGCTGGCCAACGAAGAATCACGAGGAAAAGAAAGACGACGGCAATCGGTGCGAACGCCAGCAGCGCGAGTACTCCGGGAGTCATGCGATGCTTGTTAGCCGAAGCAAGCCGGCCTTACAACGGAAAAGGAACCCTGCGGCGTTGTGGGTGAAAAAAACATGTCAACCACGGATGAATCGGATGAACACTGATCGAATGACTCGGGGAGCACGCCCGCCTCGGGCGTTGGTTTGTGCGCCCTCGCGCAAACCCTTTGAGGCTGGCGCAGGTCAGAACGCCGATGAGCGGGAATCCCCGCAGTTCCATAAAACGACCCGATCGGAAGTCCCAGGCGAGGGCGCCTGGAACGACCCCGAGGCGGGTGTGCTCCCCTTCATTTGTGGCTGCGCCGCGTACATTCGGAACAATCCGTGGTTACTCAAACCCTTCGCCTGAATGGTTCACCAACTGGCAATCGGTCCGGAGCGGTTGACACTCGCGGCGGGATCGTTCTCGCGATCAAATCCTATGGCAGCGGATATTGTTTCAATACGGTTTGGAGTTTTCCACGTGCCGCGACGGCCGTGCCGTTCTGCGATGAGAGCAGAACGGGATGCTCCTCGAGGACGTCGCGCGACAGATCAAACAAACGTCCGTCGTCATAGAGTTTCCAGCGATGATCGCGCGCGTATCGCAGCAATCGGAATTTGTCTTTATCCCAGCCCGGTCGCGGATCGAAATGGCAGAAAAGGTGTTGGCGCGGCTTGCCCTTGCGTCCGAAGAGTTGCGGGAGAAATGTCCGCCCGTCGATTTCCGGATAGCCTTTGAGCGGATGTTTCACGAGGTCGGCGAGGGTGGCGAAAAAGTCGGTTGAATCGATCAAGTCATTGTTGATCTCGCCCGGCTTGATTCGACCACTCCAACTTCCGATCAAGGGAACGCGCGTGCCAGCGTCTGTCGTCAGTCCCTTTCCACCCCGGATGATCCTGTCGCCGAGTCGCGACTCGAGCTTCTGATTCGTGCCATTGTCGCTGTAGAAAAGGATCAGAGTGTTTTCGCTCAGGCCCAACTCCGCGATCTTGTCCACGACGCGGCCGACGCACTTGTCGGTGTACTCGACCATATCCTTGAAAAAACGATTGTCCTCCTCTAATCGGCGATCCGGATTTTTCCACTCCGGACTGTCGGGCGTGGGAACCATCGGCCAATGAGGCAGCGCCATGGAATAATAGACGAAAAACGGCTGGTCCTTGTTTTCGGTCATGAAGTTGTTGAGGTAGTCCACCCAGAGGTCCGGCCCGTAGCGACCGGCGGAATCCTGCCGAAAGAGTCCGTCCTGATGAATGACTGGATTGGCATAACGCGAGCCCTTTACTTCCGTGTGGCCAGTGTGCCAGAGGCTCCAGGAATGGAAGCCGGCATCTTTGGCGTGCATGCCGAGTCCGCGCCTCGATTCCGCTCCGGGGTAATCCGGCGGATCGTAACTCTGCAACTGCCATTTGCCCGCGATACAAGTCCGATAGCCGGCCTCTTGCATGAGGTGGCCGAAGGTCCGCTCCGTCGGACCGAGTATTCCGAAGGCGATCCAACTGCGCTGCGCATACCGACCAGTCATCAATTGAATCCGTGTATTGGAACAAAGCGGCGTCGAGTAGGCGTGATTGAATCGCATGCCGCCCGCCGCGAGCCGGTCCAGGTTCGGTGTCAGATAACTGGTTCCGCCGTAGCATCCCAGTCCTTCATAGCCCAGATCATCCGCCATGATGAGAACAACGTTGGGCCGTTCAGTCGGTGCAGCGGATACGAATGCCGGCAAAACGAGTAGGGCAAACGTCACAGCCAGCAGCGCGGCGGCAAGAGCCCATCGCCTGATCAGTCCACACCGCCAAACCGGGCGAGCACCAATCGATCGGTCGATGGTCCGTTTCTCCGTAAAGGAAGTGCGACGCATCCGGGAAGGATAGGATGCCTGAGCAAAATCGTCAGTGGGAAAATTTGCGCTTACTGGCGCGGGCGAAAAATAAACTTCACTGCCCACTCCAGAAAGCCGTCGGGATAGCGGGAGCTGCCATTGACAATCTGGAAAAACCGGATGGCAGCGTCGAAGGGAAAGAGCACCAGACAGAGATAATCCAACCAGAGAAAGCCGGAACCGAATAGTCTCTGCCACATGCCGCTGGCCGAAAAGAAAAAGGAAAACAGCTCGCCGACAAAGACTGCATACGCGAAGACACAGGAAGCCAGCGATATCCGCAGCGGGTTAAATCCCTTCGGCTCAAGCATGTTCTTCTTGAAGCCGGACCAGAAAAAACCCAGGACCGGATAGAGAACTGTATAACGCGAGCTTTTGCCAGTGACTGGCCGGACTTTTTTAAACCGCCCGTCCCGTTGCGCAACGTAGTTCTCGTCATACTCGAACGTTTGGGGCGGGTCTTCCTGGTAGTTGGGCCACGGTGCGAGTTCGTAACGGAACGGATGATCCACGTCTCCCGGGAGTTTTCTGGAGAGGTAATACGGTTCGCCCTGAAAGATAATCTTGGGCTTCTGAAAATTGACCGCCTCCCATTGAGGCATTTCGCGGACCGCGCAGACCACGGTCTTGGTCCCGAAGAACAATACCCGATCCGGACCGACTTCAACGCCCGACTGATCGGCAGAACTGCCCTTGCGGGACTTCTTTTCCGTAACCAGCTCGAAATCGAATGGGTCGTCGTCGTCGTAACTCATCTCGGCTTGTAGTCGGGATGGGAAAGTGGCCGCTTTCATGGTCTACAGTATGAGAACGTGGCTTTCTCGCCAATTCCCGGGCGTTGGACATTGTTCAGAGGAAATGCCTCGCGAGTCAAGCCAGCAGGAATCCGGCCTTCTCGAAGAAGGGTTTACGCGAGAATGGGCTTCACCACTTTGCCGAACACGTCGGTCAGCCGATAGTAGCGACCCTGGTGCTTGAAAGTGAGACGTTCGTGATCGATGCCCATGAGGTGGAGAATGGTTGCCTGCAAATCATGCACATGGACGCCATCGCGCGCGACGTTCACCGAATAATCATCGGTCGCCCCGTAAGTCATCCCACCCCGGATGCCGCCCCCGGCCAGCCACATGCTGAAGCAATTCGGGTGATGATCGCGACCATAGGTGGTCTTCGTGAGTTTGCCCTGGCAATAAACCGTCCGGCCGAATTCGCCACCCCACACGATCAACGTGTCGTCGAGCATGCCGCGGTTCTTCAAATCCTCGATCAATGCCGCAGTCGCCATGTCGGTATCACCACAAAGTTTTGGCAGTCGCAAAGGCAAACCGCCGTGATGATCCCAGCCGCGATGGAACAATTGGATGAATCGGACGCCGCGCTCGGCCAGGCGTCGTGCGAGCAGGCAGTTGTAGGCGTAGGAACCCGTGCGCTTCACGTCCCTGCCATAGAGGTCCATCAGATACTGCGGTTCATCGGAAAAATCGATCAGTTCGGGCACCGACATCTGCATCCGGTATGCCAGCTCGTACTGGGCGATGCGCGTGTCAATTTCCGGAGCGCTCGTCTCCTGTTGCTGCAGGCGATTGAGCTGGTTCACTGAATTCAACATCGTGCGCCGCATTTCCCGAGTGACGCCCGGCGGATTGTAGAGATCGAGGATCGGATCGCCCTGGCCGCGAAACTTGACGCCCTGATATTTGCCCGGCAGAAATCCCGCGCCCCATAATCGATCGTAAAGCGGTTGTCCGCCGTTGCCGGAGGTGAGCGCGACGAATGCAGGCAACTCGTGATTCTCACTCCCGAGCCCATAGTTCATCCATGAGCCGATGCTCGGACGACCGGGAACGACTGAGCCCGTTTGAAAAAACGTTGAGGCCGGATCGTGATTAATTGCCTCCGTATACATCGAACGAATCACACAGACCTCGTCCGCCACCCGCGCAAGTCCGGGCAACACTTCGCTCAATTCGATTCCGGACTGGCCGCAACGATTGAACTTGAACCGACTCGGTGCGACCGGAAAAGAAGTCTGTCCGGAAGTCATCGTCGTTTTTCGTTCGTCCGGATACACCGACTTGGGAACTTCCTCGCCGTATCGTTTCACCAAATCCGGTTTGGGATCATAAAGATCCATCTGCGCCGGCCCCCCGCTCTGGAAAAGGTAAATCACTCGCTTGGCCCTCGGAGCAAAATTGGGAAAGGCATTCAAGCCGCCAATGGCGTTTCGGCCGCGAGCCGGCGCGCCGAAAGCGGAGGGATTCAGCAACGAGGCCAATGCCATGGAGCCAAGGCCCGTGCCCGTTCGGCTCAAAAACCGGCGGCGATTGTTCGCCAATTTAAGTTCTTCCTGCAGGTTCATTCGTTCTTTGAGTTAACCACAGATCAACGCGGATGCACGCGGATAAATGGGGAGAGACTTCGCCGAAATGGGAATTCGCGCGTTGAGCCCTTGAACTGTAGCAGCCGACGTAAGGAGGCTCTAATTCCTTTTGCCCAATGTTGCATGAGCCTCCCGACGTTGGCTGCTCCCAGATTCTTGGAGAGGGACGGGGTGAGGGGGCAGCCGGGCTCAAGGGTCGGTCCCGCAAACCTCAGCGCAGGCAGGACGATAGCGCAATCTGTCGCTCTTCTTCCGTCGCCATGTCGCAAATCTGTACGCATCTTCAATTCGTCGCGATTGCCTCGTCGAGATTCAGGACGGTATTCGCGACGAGCGTCCAGGCCGCGTGCTCGGCGAGCGGCAGATTCCTGTCGCGCGGTTTTTCGCCGATACCGAGCAGCCCCACCGTTCCTTTGGTATCTTTCGTAAAGTTCTCGAGATACCCGTTGAAATCATTCAGCAACGTCTCTCGCTCCTTTGCCGTTGGTTTACGGCTCAGAATGAGTTGGAAAACATAATCAAGTTTGTCGGTCGGACGGGTGCCGGCTTTCGTCAACACGCGTTCGGCAATGAATCGGGCCGACTCGATAAACGTGACATTGTTCATCAGCGTCAACGCCTGGAGCGGGGTGGTCGTGTGATCTTTGCGGACGGAGCAGACTTCCCGTTCGGAGGCGTTGAAGGCCACCATCGTCGGCGGCGGAATGGTGCGCATCCAGTAGGTGTACATACTCCGGCGATACAGGTCGTCGCCTTTGCCCTGATCATATTTGCGATTGGAAATCGATTTCCACAATCCGGGAGGCATGTACGGTTTGACCGAAGGTCCGCCGAGTTTCTCAACGAGCAGTCCGGACGAAAACAGGGCCGCATCCCGGATTTGATACGGCGTCAATCGCTTGCGCGGGCCCCGACTCAACAACGCGTTGTCCGCGTCCTTTTTTATCGATTGCCGTGAAGCCGACGACGATTGCCGGTAGGTGGCGCTCATGACGATCAGCTTGTTTATCTTTTGCATGTCCCAGCCTGTTCGGATGAATTCCAGCGCCAGCCAATCAAGCAATTCAGGATGCGACGGCTGCTCGCCCTGAATCCCGAAGTTCTCACTCGTTTTTACAATCCCCCGGCCAAAGAAGTACTGCCAGAAACGATTGACGGTCACGCGCGCGACGAGCGGATGATCCTTGTCCACCAGCCACCTGGCGAGACCCAGTCGATTGCGCGGCAAATCTTTTGGCATCGCGCCGATAGCAGCGGGAGTATTCGGGTTCAGCTTTTCCGATTTGTCGGGTTTGTCGTAGAGGCCACGCTGGAGCACGAAGGTATCGCGCGGCTTTTTCAATTCGTGCATCACCATGACCGTGTCAGGTTTTCCGGATTGCGGCCGTGGCACGGAGGTTTGTTGCAGCTTCACTCTGGGTGGGTCGGGAACGACAAATTTGTTCTCCGCGGGCTTCAGTTTCGGCCAGTCCTTCGGGACGGGAATAAAGGGCGGACTGTTGCCGTCGTTCGGCCCAAGCCCGGCTTCGGCAATGTTGTTGAAGAAGGCAAAAAGCTGATAGAATTCTTTCTGCGCGATTGGGTCATACTTATGGTCGTGGCAGCGCGAGCAGTTGAACGTGAGCCCCAGATAAACCGTGCCCAGCGTTTCCACGCGGTCAGCGACATATTCGACAATCCATTCGTCCGGAATTGAACCACCCTCGGAATTGATGCGATGGTTGCGATTAAATCCAGTGGCCACCTGGGTCATAAAATTTCGGTTCGGCAAAAGGTCGCCGGCCATTTGTTCGACGGTGAACTGGTCGAACGGCATGTTTTTCTTCAGCGCCATCAACACCCAGTCGCGCCACACCCACTGGTAACGCAAGCGGTCATTCTGATAACCATCCGTATCGGCGTAGCGCGACGCTTCCAGCCACGGCAACGCCATGTGCTCGGCATACCGGTCGGTGTTCAGCAAGCGATCCACGACGCTCTCGTATGCCTTTGAAGAATTATCGGCGAGAAACGCATCCTGCTCCGCGGGCGTGGGTGGAAGGCCGGTTAAATCGAACGTGATTCTGCGCAAAAGCGTTGGCTTGTCAGCCTCCTGCGAGGGTCGAAGCCCCTCCTTGTCCAGCCGAGCCAGAACGAACGCATCAATCGAATTGCGAACCCATTTTGCGTCGCTGACACTTGGAGCTGCTGGCAGTTCAGGAGGGATAAATGCCCAGTGCCGCTCGTCTTCCGGCCAGACCGCGCCTTCCGCAATCCATTGGCGAATGGTGGCCACTTGCGCGGCGGTCAGCCTGAGACCCGAATCCGGCGGCGGCATCAGGTCGTCCGGATTCGTTGTTGAAACCCGCTTGAACAACTCACTCGCCTCGGGTTTTCCCGGAATGAATATTTTATCATCGCGATTGAAAACAGACGCTCGTTGATCAAGTCGCAATTTACCTTTAACGGCCTTGACATCCGGGCCGTGACATTTGAAACACGTGTCCGAAAAAATCGGCCGGATATCCCTCCCGAAATTGATCGCTGCCCAGCCAGTCGCGGATGAAACAATGGCGACGATCACCAGAGCTGCGGTCCACCGCAGTCGGCAAGTTCGAATTGTTCTGGCGTCCAACGACATGGGCAACAATGGACGAACTTATCGACCGCCTCCTTCAGATGCGAGACAAAGGCACTGCAACCCCGGCATGTCATCGATGTCGCCCGGGGGGGGGGTAATTCGAAGTACGGGTAGGAACGACTGAGCAATCAGTGAACGGTCATCAGTATTCGGGGCGTTCGGCGGAAAATACTGATTACTGCTTGTTTTGAGATGCGTTGCGCCCCGTTTAATCTCACACCCGACCGGGTGGGCGCATTCGGGTGAAGCCCCCGTAGCGCAGGCGTCTCGCCTGTCGATCAGGTGGTCTTGCCAATCGCCGCTGCAGAAATACTCGGAGCGTTGTCGGCACGGCAACGGTTTTGTGCAGGCTGGAAGCCTGCGCTACGGGGGGCGGGTTCCCGGAATCGTTTCTCTCCGACCACGTCTCTGCGGCATGAATGCCGCGCTCCGATTTGGGGGCATTGCGTGAATGCGCCCCGGCCGGGTTGGTCACTTCACGTTCGGCTGGTAATCATTCGTGGACTGGTTAGATTCTCCCGCATCCATGTCGAACCTGCCGAATACGATTACCGACGTCGAACAGCTTGAGGAATTGCTCAGCCGACCGACCGAAGGCGTCATCGAGACGCTTCGCAAACTGGACGGCGACATCCTCTTTCTCGGTGTCGGCGGAAAGATGGGACCAACCATGGCCCGCATGGCCAGACGTGCGGCCGATGAGATTGGCGCTGACCGGAAGATAATCGGGGTATCCCGGTTCTCCAGCGGCGACTTGGCGCAGCGTCTGAACGGCTGGGGCATCGAGACGATTGCGTGCGACCTGTTGGATGAGGCTGCGGTTGGTAAGCTTCCCGAGGTCGCCAACGTGGTTTATCTGGCTGCCATGAAGTTTGGCGCCACGGGAAATGAGCCGTTGACCTGGGCGATGAACACGCATCTCCCCACCCTGGTTTGCCGGAAGTTTTGCCAGAGCCGCATCATCGCATTCTCGACCGGAAACGTTTACCCGATGATGCCCATCGATTCGGGGGGCGCCACCGAGTCAAATCCCGTTGGTCCGGTCGGTGAGTACGCGATGTCCACGCTGGGGCGCGAGCGGATGTTTCAATATTTCTCAAATCAATTGAAGATTCCGACCTGCCTGATCCGACTGAATTACGCGTGCGAAGCCCGGTATGGTGTATTGGTGGATATTGCGCAGCAGGTGTGGTCCGGGCAGCCGATCGATTTGTCCATGGGTTATTTGAACACGCTCTGGCAGGGCGATGCGAATGCGATGGCCTTGCAGATGTTCGATTGCACGGAAACTCCGGCCCGCATCATGAATCTGACGGGAGGCGAAACCCTGCGTATCAAAAATCTGGCGCACGCCCTGGGTGAACGAATGGGGAAACCGGTCGAGTTCATGGGCACGGAGAGCTCGACGGCGCTGTTGAACAATGGCAATCAAACAATCGACCTGTTTGGTGAACCGGCCGTCACCACCGAACGCCTGCTCGATTGGGTGACGGACTGGGTCCGGCGGGATGGTGCCTCGTTGAACAAACCGACGCATTTTGAAGCGCGCGACGGAAAGTATTGATGATGGATTCAAAAATCAGATCTGCACTGGACGCGGGTGTTGTGATTCCCGCCTGCCCGCTGGCGTTGAATGAACAACGACAATTTGACGAACGCCGGCAACGCGCGTTGATTCGCTATTACCACGCGGCCGGCGCCGGTGGATTGGCCGTAGCGGTGCATACGACCCAGTTCGCGATTCGCGATCCGAAACACGGATTGCTCGAGCCGGTGCTGGCATTGGCGGCGGATGAGTTGAGCCGGGCCGATGAGTCGCGGCCGACGCCGATGATTCGCGTGGGTGGCCTGTGCGGGCAGACGGATCAGGCGGTCCGTGAAGCCGCGATCCTGAATCGACTGGACTATCACTGCGGTCTGTTGAATCTGGGCGCGATGAAAGGGGCGTCCGATGACGCGTTGGAACGGCATTGTCGCGCGGTGGCGGACGTGATTCCGGTGTTCGGCTTTTACCTGCAACCGGGTGTGGGCGGCTGCGTACTGCCGTATTCCTTCTGGCGACGATTTGCCGAAATCGAGAATGTCATCGCGATCAAGATCGCGGCGTTCGATCGCTACGAGACGATTGACGTCATTCGTGCGTTGGCCGAAGCAGGTCGGGACGACGTCGCGCTTTATACGGGCAACGATGACAACATCGTAATGGATCTGCTCACGCCGTATCGGTTCGACGTGAACGGCACCAAGGTCGAACGACGATTCAACGGTGGGCTGTTGGGACATTGGGCCGTGTGGACCAAACGGGCCGTGGAAATCTTGACCGAATGTCAGGCCATCGTCCGTCGCAATGATCCCGTGCCGCAGGAATTGCTGCGACTGGCCAACGAGGTGACCGATTGCAACGCGGTCTTGTTCGACGCCAGCAACGGTTATCACGGCTGCATTCCCGGCATTCACGAAATCTTAAGGCGGCAGGGGTTATTGGCCGGAAACTGGTGTCTTAATCCCGAGGAACAACTCAGTCCCGGGCAGTTGGAGAACATCGATCGAATCTGTCGCGCTTACCCACACCTGACAGATGACACGTTTGTAACGGAGCATTTGGACGAATTTTTCCAATGAAGAGGCTGGAAACTCCCCAATCGTCTCGGCCATAAAGAGCGCGCCATACGTCGCATGCCCACGCAAGACCTCAAAATGAAACTGGCCAAGGTGTTGATCGCCGCCGCATGGGCGGACGGACGGTTGGCCAATGAGGAGCTCGCCGCGCTGAAAGATTTTCTCTTCAAAATCCCCTCGCTTGCCGATGAGGATTGGAAGCGCTTGATGGTTTACATGGATTCACCGATCAGCGAGGACGACGTGGATCGTTTGGTGGACGATCTGCTGCGGGATATCCGCAGCCGCAAGGACCGTGAACTGGTGGTCGGCGCACTTGAGGAATTGATTCGGTCTGACGGAGTTGTGACCGACTCGGAACGGGAGTTTGTGGACGAGGTCAAAGGATTGCTGGATGCCACCAGCACGGGTTTCTTCAAGCGGTTGAAAGGCTCGATCAAACGGGTAATTGCGGGCCGAAAAAAGACTGACACCGATCTGCCCAATCGGGAGGTCAACCTGGATGATTACTCCTCGAACGAGATTTACCACTACGCCCTTCATGCCAAGGGACTTGGCGACTGGATTGAGTTGCCCGACGAACAATTGCGTAAACTTTGTCTGGAGGCGGGACTGCTGGCTTGGACCGAGCATCATGATCTGGTCATCGACAATGCGGAACGCCGGGCGATACGTGATCTACTGATGCGGCACGAGGGAGTGACGCCGGCAATCGCCGGTGCCATCGCCGAGGCGGCTTGTGAAAGAGTGTTGAAGGGAATCGATTTGGTTCGGCTTTCCCGGACGTATTATGAGTCGTCAGATGCAGAGGAGCGAACCGCCCTGGTGAAGCTGATGTCGGAATCGGCTGTTCGGTCGAAAGAGGTCCGCGTCGCCGAGATCGCCCGGCACCTGAAAGTGAGCCGCGTGGAAGCAGGCGATTAGAAATCTTTCTGTCACCCACGGATGGCAAGGCCGACGAACGGCCAAAGCCATACTTTTCGGTACATTCGTGGGAGAGATTTCAAGGCCCGCGAATAGCCGCGATTTGTGCCTCTGAAATGTGGCAGCCGACGTGAGGAGGCTCTAATTTCTTTTGTCGAACCGGGCGATCAGCCGAGGATTCCTTTCACCACCTGTCCATGCACATCCGTAAGGCGGTATTCGCGGCCCTGAAACTTGTAGGTCAGCTCCGTGTGGTCGATGCCGAGCTGATGCAGTATCGTCGCCTGTAAATCGTGGATGTGCACCGGATTCTCTGCGACGTTGTAACTGAACTCATCCGTGGTGCCGTAGGCCATGCCGCCCTTGATGCCGCCGCCGGCCAGCCACATCGTGAAACAGCGCCCGTGATGGTCGCGACCATAAACCTCCCGGGTCGATTTACCCTGGCTGAACACCGTGCGACCGAATTCGCCGCCGTACACAATCAGCGTGTCGTCGAGCATGCCGCGCGACTTCAAGTCCTTGATCAATCCGGCCGTCGCGAGGTCCACGTCACCGCACATCAGCGGGAGATCCCGCGGGATGTTCTGATGATGATCCCATCCCACGTGGTAGAGCTGGATGAACCGCACGCCCCGCTCGGCCATGCGCCGCGCGAGCAAACAGTTCGCGGCATAGCTGCCGCGTAACTTTGCGTCATCGCCATAGAGTTTGAAGGTCGATTCCGGTTCACTTGAGAGATCAAGCAATTCGGGCACACTCGCCTGCATCTTGAACGCCATCTCGTATTGCTTGATGCGCGCCGTAATCTCCGGGTCGGCAAATTCCGCCGCCTTGAGTTGGTTCAATTTCGAAATTGCGTCCAGGGTTCGCCCTTGCGAACCGCGGTCGATCCCTTGGGGATTGGACACAAACAATATCGGGTCGCCAACCGACTGAAGTTTCACTCCCTGGTATTGCGAGGGCAGAAACCCGCTGCCCCAGAGCCGGACGCTGACCGGTTGCGGCGTACGTTTACAGCTCCCGTAGGAGTTCAGCACCATGAACGCCGGGAGTTCACCGGTTTCGCAGCCCAATCCGTAAGTCGCCCACGTGCCCATGCTGGGACGTCCCGCAAGCGTGTGCCCGGTCTGTATCAACGTGCGCGCGGGATCATGATTGATCGCCTCGGAATGAATCGATCGAATGAAACAAATCTCATCCGCCACGCTCCCGATGTGCGGCATCAATTCCGTGACCGGCAGACCGCTTTGCCCGTGGCGCGGGAATTCGTATCGAGACGGCGTGATCGGCAATTCCTTTTGCTTGTTGGTGAAGCCGGTCAACCGCTGGCCCATGCGGACACTGTCCGGCAGGTTTTCGCCGAAACGCGCTTTCAGGTGCGGTTTGGGATCAAACGTGTCGAGTTGCGATGGCCCACCGGACTGGAACAGAAATATCACCCGTTTCGCATTCGGGGCGATCTTCTTCAGGCCATCGATTCCGCCAATGGAATCGCGCACGGGATTGTTGAGCCCGGCCATCGCGCGCTGTTTTGCGAAGAGCCCCGCCGCCGCCATCGTGCCGAGTCGCAACGTTGACGACGCGAAGAACTGGCGGCGGTTGAGGTTCTCGAAAAGTTGAGTCGTTATAGGCATGTCAATGGTTGGTAATCGGTAATCAATCGGGGAGCACGCCCGCCTCGGGCGTTGGCTTCAGCGCCCTCGCTGGAGCCCCTTGACGCTGGCGCAAGTCTGGATGCTCACGATGGACAACCGCGCGCGCGGAGAAAACGCGTGACCGAAATGTCTTTGGCGAGGGCGCCAAAGACTGCACCCGAGGCGGGCGCGCTCCCCTTCGAACTGCGGGCTCATTACCGCAGTCCCGAGATAACTCGTGTCTCGCAGCAACGCGCTTCGAGCCAGAATCCTGTTGGGATTCCCTATAAATCAAGATATGCGAATCGGAAAGGCTCATGAGTTTGGTCACGGCTGATGTTTGGAAAAAGATTCAAGAAACTTTTTGACAGCAGCGCGGTCGGCAGCACTCATTTTCGCCAAGAAATCATCGGGCGAATCGTCCTCAAGATCCTTGGCCGTCTTCTTCGGTGGGCGGGGAGGACCGCCGCCGCGCAGGGATGGCTGTGTCTTCGGTTGTTTTTTTCGGTTTTCGTCACTCATGTTCTGAGCACTGTGTTCCCTGCACTCTCATCATTCCTTCGTCAGCGTTTCATCCAGGTTCAACAGGATCCGGGCGACGACCGTATAGCCGGCCAGTTCACCTTCGTCCAGGTCGTCCGGAATCATTGATTCTCCTTCGGAAAGAAACTTTTTCGCAGCATCTGGATCGTCTCGAAAACGCGCAAAGCTCGCGTAGAACTCCTGGCGAAGGATGTTCATTTCTTCCGTCGTGGGGGAACGGCCCAGGACAAATTGCATCCCGTTTTCGAATCGGCAATCCGGGCAGTCGCCACCGGCTCGAATCATGCGCGCGCCCAGTGAGCGCGCGGCTTCCACGAACGTCTCGTCATTCAGGAGCATCAGCGCCTGTAAGGGCGTATTGGTGCGTTTGCGATTCACGGAACAGGTGTCGCGTTCGTTGGCGTCAAACAGCATCATCTCCGGCGGTTTCACCGCGCGCCGCCAGAGGGTGTAGAGACTGCGCCGATAGAGTTTTTCGCCCGTGTCGCGTTTATACACGACGCGTCCCTTGATGATTTCCTTCCATAATCCCACCGGTTGATACGGTTTGACCGGCGCGCCGCCGATTTCACCGACGAGCAGTCCCGCAGCCGCCAGTGCCTGATCACGAATAATCTGCCCCGGCAACCGGTATCGCGGTCCGCGCGAGAGCAGGCGATTTTCCGGGTCGATCAGATAGGATTCCGTACTCCCCTTGGACGATTGCTGATACACCGCGCTCGTGACGATGTATTTCAACATCGCCTTGACGTCCCAACCGGATTCCCTGAATCGCCACCCAAGATGATCGAGCAAATCGGGATGGGACGGCGGTTCGCCCTGGGAACCGAAATCCTCCTGTGTCTTTACGAGTCCAACGCCAAAAAACAATTCCCACAGCCGATTGACGGCAACCCGCGCCGTCAGCGGATTCTGGCGGTCGATCAACCATCGGGCCAGTTCGAGCCGGTTCAACGACCGGTCCGCGGAAAAGCCCGGCAGGAACGACGGCGTGTTGGCGGTGACGGGCGTGGTCGGCTGGTCGTAGGCGCCGCGAGTGAGAATGTGCGATTGGCGTGGCGTGGCCATCTCCGCCATGACCATCACTTTTGATCCCGTGCGAACGAGTTGGGCCTCGCGCCGTTTGAGTGGCAGATACACCTTTCGCAATTCCGCCGCGCCGGGATAGACGTTTTCGAGATAATGAGTCTGCGCAAGGTTCTTCTCCGTGACGCCCCACTGGGCGACCTTCTTTTTGCTGATCGTCGCCGCGACCTTGGCGTTGGATTTGTCGCTCAAGCCCTTCAACCAGTCGGCGAATTGCTTTTTGAAATCCGCCGTGCCGCGAACTGTTTTCAACTCATCATCCAAAGGTTTCTTCTTCGCCAAGAGTGCCACGTATTCTCCAGCGAAGTCCAGGCGCGGCATGTCGATCATCGGGGGCGCATTGTTCGCTCCGCGGCCGTTGCCAATCTCTTCGAGGTTGTTGAAGAAGGCGAACAACTGTAGTAATCCTTCTGGGTGATGGGATCGAATTTGTGATCGTGACAGCGCGCGCAGCCCCACGTCAGCCCGAGAAACACGGTGGCGGTGGTCTCCGCCCGGTCCACCACATATTCCATGCGCCATTCCTCCGGAAGGATGCCGCCCTCATTGTTGAGGCGGTGGTTGCGATTGAACCCGGTGGCCAGTCGCTGCATCAACGTTGGATTGGGCAGCATGTCACCGGCGACCTGCTCGATAATGAACTGGTCGTAGGGCTTGTTCTCGTTGAACGACTTGACCACCCAGTCGCGCCACGGCCACATGTTACGCAACGGGTCGCTTTCGTAACCGTCGCTGTCCGCATAGCGCGCGGCGTCCAGCCACCACCAGGCAAGATGCTCGCCATATCGCGGGGAATTGAGCAGGCCGTCAATCAGGTCGTCGTAGGCCTTGTCGAAATCATCCGCCGCGACGAATGCCTTGACCGCCGCGGGTGTCGGCGGCAGTCCGGTCAGGTCAAGCGTGACGCGCCGAATCAACTGCTGGCGGCTCGCCCGGGCGGACGGTTTCAGTTGGCGCTTGCGTAACTCCTCCAGCACGAACGCGTCAATGGCGTTGCGCGGCCAGGTGGAATTGATGCGCGGGATTTCCGGTTGGCGAACTGGAATGAACGACCAGTGCCCTTCGTATTTTGCTCCCGACTGAATCCATTCGCGCAGCAACGCGATTTCCTTGCGCGTCACCTTCTTATGAGTCTCCGGCGGTGGCATGACGTCATCCTTGTCCGTGGCCGTCACGCGCTTGATGAGTTCACTGGCGGAGGCATTACCCGGCTTGAGAATCTTCAGTGCCGAATCGCGCAGATCGAGACGCAAATCGGCTTTCACCGCCTTGGCGTCAGGCCCATGGCAGGCGAAGCATTTGTCCGAAAGAATCGGCCGGATGTCGCGATTAAAACGCACCTCCGCATTCGCGGACGGAGCCGTTGCGAGTAGTGCCAGGAAACCGGTTATGAATACGAATTTGTTCACGGACAATGCGGTTGAGCCACCAGGCCAATGATCAATAGATGCCGGCGGTTCGCCAGCCATTCAGACGTCGATGAGACATTTCGGCAATGGAAAACCGAAATGTCAGCAGACGCGGATTGTCAGCATCCGTAGCAGGCCGCCAAAAATGTAGCAGCCGCCGTGAGGCTCTGATCTTCGTGAATTTTGGGCCTTGTTAGCTTGGCTGCTACGAGGTTTTGCAATCGCCTCTGGGGAGACAGAAATTACTGAGATACCGATTGTGGTTGAATTGAAATATCCCACCACCGGAGAGATTCAGAACGGGTCAGGCGCTGCTCCAGGATTTTTCTCTGGATACCCTTCACCTTGACGCCTTTGGGGTAGCACGACGTGAACAGGGAAACAGTCGTCCGAATTCCGTTCGACACGAAATTGCCTGCTCGGTGCACCACGCTGGCCACCGCATCCAACAGGTAGCCGTTCCAGGATTTCTCCAATCCCGCCCAGTAGCGTTCGATCCGATTGTATTTGCTGTGATAGGGCGGGTAGTAGATCAAGCGGATTTCCAATCCGCTTTGATCGGCGAACTGCACCAGTCGCAACAAGAATTGCGTGCGCCGCCCACTGCAATCCGGGCCATTATCCAGATTGACAACCAATTTGCTGATTGCGGGATGCTCGGCTTTTCGTTGGTTCCACCACCAGTGCAGCCCATCGACCAGAAAATCACTGGTATTGTGGCTGATGCCAAAGAAAACAAAGGCTCGGCCCGAGACCACCTCCAGAATGCCTCCGGGCGTCAATTTCTCCTTGGGCCTCATATCGTGGTCCAAAGCTTTAATTGCCTGGCGACCGCGGGAACGGCCTTTTCGGGAGTATTCACCAACATTTACCACTGCTTTGGTGTCCATGCTGATCCTCAAAGTGTGCGGTTCCTCATCGGCTTGCGGGTTGATCTCCCGGAGGTTGGCGAAAATTGCCTCGGTTTCAGGCGTTTTTTTTGAACCTTGGTTTTCGCGACCGTGCGGCGGCGGTATTCGAGTCTGTTCAGTAAATTGGAAAGTGTGCGCACGGTCGGCAACGCCTCCGGTGACCAGCCCTTTTGCTGGAGGGCATCATGGACGCGTTGGGCGGTCATATCGGAGTGCATGAGAGTGGTGCGCAGCTGCGTGTCCGCTTCTGCATGGGGGGTCATAATTTCATGGATGTCGGTGATCAGTTGAGGGTGTTTTTCCTCTATTTTGGGTTTGCGCCGCGCGCTCAAATCGTTGAGGCATTCCACGCCGGATTGAAATTCATGGATCCCCAGTTGGACGTTCTGGCGGTTCCAACCGAAGACAGTTTCGGCCGATCGGGGTTTGCCATCCAGGAGAACAAGCGCGACTTGCCCCATCGCTGATCGTCGGGTGGGCCATGGAATCCGGGCGACCAAATTGGCGATCAATTCAGCGAAATCCTCGGAAATTCCCTTTTGGCTTAAAATGGATTGTTTCATAGAAACAATCCATAACAGGTATTTTCGTATTTGCCAACACCCCTGGAAGATTAATTGATACCATTGGGCTGGCTTAGCATTGACGCATCAACAATAACATCACCGAAACAACCCCATGAGAATCTCCAACGTCTTCAGATTTTATTCAGCAGCCGCAACGCTCATTCTGATTTTGGCCAAACCTGCCACCACCGCTGAGGCTGCGCCTGGCGCAAAGCCGGCGAAGGGTGCGACCACGAAAATCGATTTGGGTGACGGCGTGTCGCTTGAAGTCGTGTACATCCCGCCCGGAGAATTCAAGATGGGCAGCACGCCGGCCGAAAAGGCCTGGGCGACGGGAATCGAAGGCGGCGCCACACCGGGAACAGTGCGCGAGTCATACGAAGGCGAACAGCCGCGATCGATGCGGGTGAAGAACGGTTTCTGGATGGGGCGCACCGAAGTCAGCGTGGGACAATTCCGGCGGTTCGTGGAGGAAACCGGATACGTGAGTGACGCGGAAAAACCGGGCGGCAAGACCCATTGTTTTGATCCGGAATGGAAGATCACCGCGAAGGCGCCGCCACATCCGTGGAAATCGATGGATGCCAAGAGTTGGCGCGATCCAAATTTCGGATTCCCGTTGCGGAACAGCTATCCGGTGGTCTGCATCAGTTGGAATGATGGACGGGCGTTTGGAAGATGGTTGACCAAGCGGGAACGCGAGAAGGGGCGACTGCCTGCGGGTCTGGAATACCGGCTGCCGACAGAGGCCGAGTGGGCCTACGCGTGTCGCGGCGGTCGCGAAAGTACCTACTTCTGGTGGGGAAATGATCTTCGGGATGGCGAAGGCAGATTGAATATTTCCGCGGTCGATTTTCTCCCCGGTCGGAACAAGATCTGGCCACTGGCGAACGCGCCCTGGAGCGATGGTTTTGCCTTTGTGTCTCCAGTGGATCACTACGGGGAAAAAGGCCGGAATGGCTTCGGCCTGGCGGACATGTGTGGCGGAGTCTGGGAGATTGTCCTGGACCATTTTGATCCCAAAGGCGGGCACGAAGATCTCCATATTGTGGAGACGCATCCAAAACCTGTATGCAGAGGAGGCAACTACTTTGATGTGCCCGGCAACGCCCGCTGCGCGGTTCGGCTGGGACTGTCGAGCACCAGCTACTCGGACTCCCGCGACGGCTTTCGGATTTGTCTGGGCGTGCCGCGGGAAAAAATACTTGATCGCTGACAGACCCGGCCTGATCGAATCGGTTTGCTTACAAGGGGCATACGAACCTCCGTTCGAATGTCCGGTAGCGCAGGGCCGTCCTATTTCATCACTGACGGGCGGATTGACTTCCCGACCAAGTCAGTATCCTATTCAGGCAGATTAATCGTTATGTCCATACTCAGGTCATCAGTAAATCGTCGATTCTTCCTCCACGCCGCCGGGGTCACGCTCGCGTTGCCCGGGCTCGAATCACTCTCGCTGCGCGGATTTGGAAAGTCCGGGGAGAAAGCCAAGCGGCCGGTTCGCATGGTGTGCGTCGGCAACTCGCTCGGCTTTCATGCGCCGGCTTTCTTTCCGAAGGCGACCGGCACGGATTATGATTTCCCAACCGAACTGGAGCCGCTCAAACCGCACCGGAAAGACTACACACTTTTCTCCGGGCTCGACCACGGCGTCAAAGGCGGACACTTCGCGGTGCACTCGTTTTTGAGCGGCGTGCGTTCGGTGGACGCGAAGTCGATGCCGGAAGGCAACATCAGCATTGACCAGCGCGCGGCGGAAACCATCGGCGGCGCGACGCGTTTTCCCTCGCTGACGATTGGTTCCGAAGACGGCATCCACGGCGGCACGATGATGTGCTGGACGCGCAGTGGAACCCGGGTTCCACCGATTACCGGGCCGAACGAACTGTTCCGAAAGCTGTTCGTAAACGACACCGCCGCCGAACGTGCCCGCGCCGGCGATCGTTTTCAACTCAAGGGATCCATTCTCGACGCCATCAACGGCGACGCGAAATCGCTTGAACGCCGACTCGATCAACGCGACCGCGACAAGCTCGACGAATATTTCACCTCCGTGCGCGACGTGGAGAAGCAGTTGGAACTCGGCCGGCAATGGTCGCAAATCGCGAAGCCAAGCCCCGGCATCCCGGAACCGCGGAACACGGAAATGGTCTCTGATTTGCCCGCGCTTTACGACCTGATGGCGCTGGCGTTGCAGACGGATTCAACCCGCATCGCGACGCTCGAGATCGCCGGCGATTTCCGTTCCTCCGCCTTTGGCCTCCGCAAGGGTTATCATGCCTTGTCGCATCACGGTCAGGTGAAGGAGAGCATCGAGTCGCTCGTGAAGATGGAGCGTTATCAGGTGGAGCAGTTCGCGCGGTTCCTCGGCAAGCTGAAATCCATCGAAGACGGTGACAAATCGCTCCTCGATAACACGATGCTGTTGCTCGGCAGCGGCATGGGCAACGCCAACTCGCATACGAACACCAATCTGCCGATCGTATTGGCCGGCGGCGGATTCCGTCACGGGGAATACCAGGCGTATCCGCAAAAGGGCCCGGGCAAGGTGCCGTTGTGCAATCTCTTCGTCAGCATGCTGCAACGTTTCGGCGTGGAGACGGATCAGTTCGGGCCGGGCAGGAGCACCTTGACGGGGCTGGCGTGAACGTCATGCGAACGGATTCGCAGCAAGAGGTAGCGCGGGCGTCCCGCCTGCATTGGGTGACCGCAGGATCGGCACGGCCCCGGCTCATCCGAACACCATCGCTGACAAGCAGCGCGTTTGTGCAGGCGAGACGCCTGCGCTACGTGGGGTGCCTGTCGCCACTCACGGTCGCTTTGATGTTTCTCGGGACGGCGGCTTTCGCCGCTGTTGGCTCGTCCGCCGACATCAAAACCTTTCTCGGAACGTACTGCACGGATTGTCATGGACCCGAGAAGCAGAAGGGCGAACGGCGATTCGATACGCTGCAACTTCCCGTCGCCAACCTCGACACACTGATTCTCCTGCAAGATGTCGTGGATCAGTTGAATCTCGGCGAGATGCCGCCAAAGAAGTCGAAGCAACCTGCCCGGGACAACACCAGCCGCTTGACGGCTCTCATCTCCCGCGAAATTGCCAAGGGTCACAAACACCTTTCGAGCACGGGCGGAAGAACCGTACTGCGACGACTCAATCAACGCGAATACCTCAACACCATCGGGGATCTGTTCGCGCTGAACATGGCGGCCTTTGATCCCACGACGAAGTTCCCGCGGGATCAGGTGGTCGAGCATCTGGACAACATCGGCGACACATTGCGGACCTCCAGTTATCTGCTCGGACAATACCTCGATTCGGCCGATCAGATTGTCGAGAAGGCGTTCAGCCTCAAGGAACGCCCGGAGGAACGCACCTGGCGGTTCAACGGCAATTTTAAACAACAACCGGAACTCGCGCCGCCGCACGGCAAGGTCTTCAACTATCGCTACCTCTGCCTTTATGAGACGCAGAACACCGTGAATCACGAAGGCGGTTACGGACCGATCAATGGATTTCAGCAGGGCGTGCCGCAGGACGGTTGGTATGAAATCAAGGTTCTGGCGCACGCCATGAACCGGCATCACCCGTACGATCCCAACATCTACAAGATGGATCCGGATGAACCTTTCCGTCTCGGCATCGTCCCCGGCGACATCAAGGCCGGTCCGCTGCATCATCCGCAACCCATTGAACCGCAGCTTGCCGAAGTGACTCTGGGCGATGGCGATCCCGAATGGTACACCATGAAAGTCTGGCTGGATGCCGGACACACGCCGCGCTTCATCTTCCCGAACGGCGCGGCGAACTGCCGACGGACCTGGGGAAAAATCCTTTCCAAATACCGCAACACGCTTCCGGAGAGCGTTCGTCGTACGCAGGGAATCGCCGCGACGCGACCGGTTGTCCTCAAGCATGGCAAGGTGCCGCACATCCGAATTCACGAAGTCGCGATTCGTGGACCGATTTATGATCAATGGCCGCCCCCAAGTCACCGCGCGATTCTTGGCGACCGGCCTTTTGAACCCGGGCGCACGCGAGAGATTCTCGCGACGTTCGCGACGCGCGCGTATCGCCGGCCGGCCGGTGACGACGAAATCGCCCGGTTGATGGCCGTGGTGGAGCAACGGCGCAAGGCCGGTCGGACCGAGTTCGAAGCGCTGAAGGATGGACTCAAAACGGTGCTCTGTTCGCCCGCGTTCCTGTATCTGGCGCGCCCGGAAGCGGCCGGAAAAACGAATTCGCCGGCGGGCACCTTGCTGACGGCGCCCGCATTGGCATCGCGTCTTTCGTATTTTTTGCGGGCATCGATGCCGGACAAGGAATTGACGCGCGCGGCGGACCAGGGCGGCCTGCTGAAAACAGATGTCCTGCTCGCCCAGACGCGGCGACTGCTGGCGCACCCGCGCTCGGAGGCTTTTCTTGCCGGTTTTCTCGACAGTTGGTTGAGCCTGCGAAGCCTCGGCGACATGCCGCCGGACCGCGACATGTTCGAACCGTATTACGCCAAGGATTTGCAGGCCGCGATGAAGACCGAGACGCGTATGTTTACGCGCGATCTGATTGAGCGTAACGACAGCCTCGTCCGCTTTCTCGATGCCGACTATTCGTTCCTCAACAAACCGCTGGCCAAGCTCTACGGTGTCGGCGACGCCATCGCGCCAGAGGAGGCGCATATTTTTCGTCGCGTGGCTTTCAACAATCCCAACCGCGGTGGACTGCTCGGGCAGGGCAGCATCCTGACGGTCAGCGCGAACGGCATTGAGACTTCCCCGGTCGTTCGCGGCGTCTGGTTGCTGGAGAATATCCTCGGCACACCACCTCCGCCTCCGCCGGACAATGTTCCGGCCATTGATCCCGATGTGCGCGGTGCTAAATCGATCCGGGACCGCCTGACGAAGCACCGCCATGACCCCACCTGTTTCGGGTGCCATCAAAAGATCGATCCGCCTGGATTTGCGCTGGAGAATTTTGATCCCATCGGCGCCTGGCGCGAACGGTATCCCAAAGGTCCGAAGATCGACGCCAGCGGACAACTACCCGGCGGCGCGCAATTTGCGAACGTCGGCGATTTTAAAAAGATTCTCGTGACGCGCAAAGACCAGTTCGCCCACGCGCTGACCGAGAAACTGCTCGCCTATGCCTGCGGCCGCCGGATGGAGCCGCTGGATCGCCCGGTCATCGATCACATTCTCCGCGAACTGAAGCAGCGCAATTACGGAATGCGCGATTTGATCGAACTGGTCGTTCTCAGCGAGGCGTTTCGTTCTAAGTGAACCCGTTGGCAGGCGCGCCGGGTGAGGGCAGCCGGCCTACCGAGGTGGCGGTGGTCGGAAATCTTCGGCTTAGAACGGTTTTCAGAAGTTATTCCCGGCAGTGCCAGAGCGTGTTCGGAAGGTGCGCTGAGGCCCCGGCGGGCTGGTTCGAGCCGCTTCAATTCCCGTTACGGAAATGATTTCCGGGAATCGCGGTAGCCTTGTTCGTCTCAAGACGATCGGTTTTTCATGAAGTTTAAACCTGCTGAAACCAAAAATGTTTTCCACCGAACTTATTGCAACCAAGAACGTTGCAGATTTTGCAGCGTCGATCGAAAAGGTGGGCTTGCCTTACGTCTATGCAAAGATAGCCTCGACCAACTCCTCGGCAGTTACAGCCTGGCAATAATCACTCGCAAGGGATTGTTTTGTAGTCGGGCTCAACTCTGCTGACTGCCAAGATATGTGACTGATGAGTCATCAAATAAAGAAACGGGCAAGAGGGTCGAAGAGCCGGTTCTTTGCCGGGACATTTGTGACCCTCATAGTCCTGGCGAGTCTGCCAAATCACGCGGCTGCGGTACCGTTCACACTGAATTATCAGGGGCAGATCCTGATATCGAGCACGCCGTTTGACGGAATTGCGCAGTTCAAATTTGTTCTTACCGATGGCGGCACGAAGACACTCTGGAGCCATGATCTCTCCAGCATCGATGCCAGCCAACCGGCGACATCCCTCACACTGTCCGTGTCGCGGGGCCTGTATGCGATTCGTCTGGGGGACACTCGTGTTCCCAACATGGCGGCCATTCCCGCCTTCGTGTTCACCAACGATGTCATCCGCTTGCGCGTGTGGTTCAATGACGGCGCCAACGGATTTCAACAGCTCACGCCGGATCGGGAAATCGGGTCGGTGGCCTTCGCGTTGCGGGCGGAATCCGCCCGGACGGTTGACGCTGGCGCGATTGGGACGACGCAGTTGTCCGCCGCCCTGGCCGGCCAGATTGCCGCACTCACCACGCAGATGACGGTTCTTTCCAATCAACTCGCAACTGCGAATCTCGGACAACTGACCGCGACGTCCACCGATCCCGACGACGCGGCCTTGCGGGCGAACGGCTATGAACGTTTTCTGCAACTGCGCGCTCCAGAGTGGACCAATGGACCGGCGGGTGAACCGTTGCCCCGCTATCGGCACACCGGCGTCTGGACCGGCGCGGAGTTTCTCATCGCCGGTGGCATTCTCCCCGCCGGCATCCAGGGGGATGATGGGGGCCGTTTTCATCCCGGGCTCAACCAGTGGCGCGACCTTTCGCTCCTCGACGCCCCGGCACCGCGCCGCGGACATTCGGCCGTCTGGACCGGGTCGGAGATGATTGTCTGGGGCGGACACGGTTTCCCGGACTATCGGAATGATGGGGGCCGGTTCAATCCGGTAACACAGGTCTGGCGGTCCCTCACCACGAACGGCGCTCCGGTTGGGAGAGAGTTGCACCGGGCTGTCTGGACCGGTTCGCGAATGATCATCTGGGGCGGGCGCAATGCCGACGGTTACCCCGCCGAGAGTGGCCTCTACGATCCCGCCGCCAACCAGTGGACAGCGTTGCCGACCATCGGGGAACCTTCGCCTCGCCTCGGCTTTACCATGGTCTGGGCCGGCGACCGGTTGATCGTCTGGGGCGGATCGGAGGCATCGGGAGCGGTCGTCAAGACCGGCGCGCAACTGACCTTCACCAATGGCGTGCCGCAAGGATGGTCCGCCCTCACCCCGAGTGGCGCGCCTTCAGCCCGGACTGACCATGCCGCAATCTGGACGGGGGAGCGAATGCTGGTCTGGGGCGGCCGTGGCGCCGGATTGCAGGGCAATGGCGCCGCCTATGATCCCGCTACTGATACGTGGGAAAATCTTTCGACCACCGATGCTCCCACCGCGCGGGAACAGCACGGCGCGGTCTGGACCGGGAGTGAAATGCTGATTGTCGGCGGCAACGAGGCTGGTGGATCAACAGCCACGAGTTTTGCCTACCATCCGGGAACGCGGCGCTGGCGCCCCTTGAGTCCGGCCGGTGGTCCCGTCTCGCGCGGCGAGAGCACGGTCATCTGGACCGGGACGGAACTGCTTGCTTTTGGTGGTCGCCAGAATGGCCAGATTGTCGGCACCCTGCAACGGCTGGATCCCAGCCCGGCCGTGTATCTCTATCGCAAACCCTGAGGACGGAGGAAATGACGAATGACTAATCACCCAAAGCCAAAGGAAATCCCAATGACCAGACCCGGAAATCCCAAACTGTCGCAAGACGTCCGCGCCCTCGCCCCGTCATTCGGACTTAGTCATTCATTCGTCATTCTGATTTCGTCATTCTGATTTCGTCATTCGTCATGCTGGCGGCTCCGCCGGCACGAGCCCAATGGCAGACGCAATCGTTCACCCTGAAGCCCGGCTGGAACGCCGTCTATCTGCTGGTCGATGCCGGTTATGCCGACCTGGACCGGGTGCTGACGGACAGTCCCATCGACGAGTTGTGGCTCTGGGACCCGGCGCCCTCCTTGCGCCAGAACATCGGCACCCTGGATCAGGCCACGGCGGCGGGCGCTTCCAAATGGAAATACTGGCGGGCGGGCGGCAATCCGGCGGGAAACACGCTGGCCGGTCTGTTCGGGAATGTCGGCTGCCTTGTGCACAACACCCACACCGCGGATTTCATCTGGCGGCTCACCGGTATCCCCGTGCCACCCCGGTACCAATGGACCTCGAGCGGCCAGAACTTTATTGGCTTCTCGACTCCAGAGACCAGTCCGCCCGACTTTTGGACCTACCTGAAACCTGCCCCCGACCTGCAGGCCGGCAGCGAAATCTATCGCTACATGGGGGGCGCCATGACCAACAACCCGGTACTGGTGAACGCGCCGAGGAACACGCCGGTCACGCGGGGCGAGGCCTACTGGGTGCGGGCGCAGAATTTCAACAGCTACTTCCATCCCTTCGACGTCACCCTCGGCAAATCCTGGGGCGTGGATTTCGGGCAGGGCGGTCGCTACGAGGTGCAGTTGCACAATCGTACCGCCACCAATCTGACCGTAACCGTGCGGCTCCATCCCACGGATTCCCGCCCGCCGGACCTGCCGCTGCACCCGGGCGCCACGAATCTTTATCACGGGCAAACTTACGACACGCCGGTGATCGATCTGCCGTGGTTGCTCGTGCGGGGCGAATTCAACACCAGCACACTCGCGCACGACTATTCCTTCCTGCGCGCCGTCGGGAGCGGAGCGACCCAGCATTTCCAAAGCATGGAAGACGCCGGGGAGTTCTATCCGCAGGAGACCGCGCAGTTCCCCATGCCGACCAGCATGTCGCTAACCCTGGCGGCCAACGAACGGCGGACCCTGGTGCTGGGCATCCACGACCTGTCTTTCTTCGATCCGGACAGCGACAACGGCCATGGCTTCCATGAATCCCGGCCGGCGGGGACACTGATGGGTGGCATTCTCCGCCTCACCGATTCACTGGGACTGGCCCGGTTCGATCTGCCGGTGCGGTTTCAGGTTGGCACCAAGGACGGACTCTACGTCGGTGAGGCGCGCATCGACCGGGTGCGGCACAACCTGACCAGTTATGCGCGCGACGCGGACGGTTCCACGCGGCTCGACGCCGAGGGTCGGGTGGTGGCGACCAATGTGGTGAACACCTTCGGGCGGACTTCCACCTCGTATCCCCTGCGGCTCATCTACTACCAGCAGGGGCGGCAACGCCATCTTCTGCAACGGGCCTACGTGGGTTTCAACACCAATCTCGAGCCGGTGCTGGCCACGAGTGAAGCCCTGCTGCCACCCGAAAACCTGGGCCTCGCCCGGCGGATCAGCGCGGTGCATCTGCCCTGGACGACGGACAACCAGCCCTGGCCGGAAACCGTGGTGACCAACATCGTCGTCGGCGACACCAATGTATTCGGCGCATACTTCGTGACCAATACCTTCGATTCCACGGCGTCCAATCCCTTCCTGCACACCTTTCATCCCGATCACGACAACAAGAATGCCTCGTTTACCGCGACCCTGCCGCGCGGCGCGGAGTCCTACGACCTCGTGCGCCAGATCCAGTTCTACGTGAGCGGCTCCACCTTCGCGACCTTCGAGAGCGCCACTGATGTCGCGGCCCGCACCAAGCGGTCGGGAGATTACGAGGAAACCGTCAGGGTTGTCGGCAAAAACGGTGAAAGCCGGGAGTTCCAATCCAGCGGCACCTGGTCCGCCACCCGGCTGACCGGGACGTTGCAGTTGCTGACGAACGCGCCGTGATGACCAGACATCAGGACAAAGATGAAGATACGAAAAGTAGTAATTAGTAATCAGTGCTCAGTCATCAGACGGGCCAGTCTCCCGCGATCCGAGCGCGGTTCCCTGGTAGCAGCCGAGGTAACGAGGCTCACTTTCCGCTCCAAATCAATTTCGATCAGAGCCTCCTCACGTCGGCGGCTACTTCTCCACGGGGCCGCGAGGCGGCGAAGCGCACCAATTCTACCGGTTACCGAACACTGAATTCCGCGAACTGAATACTTAGCATGAAAACATCCACCCCCTCCCGCACTCCCACGGCCGGCGCGTTTGCGCTGGCGCTTCTGTTCATCCTGTCGGCGACTGTGCCGCGGGCTCTGGCCGCCACCGCGAGCCCCCCGGAGCGGCTCAGCTACCAGGGATTCCTGGCGGACAGCGACAACAACCCGCTGGGTCCCATTGATCCGGAAAATCACACGGTCGTGTTTCGGATCTACGACGCCTCCACGGGCGGTGTTCTCATGTGGAGCGAACAGCAGGTCGTGACGGTGGCCAAAGGCGTGTTCAGCGTCCAACTGGGGGAAGGCAGCGTGACCCAGAACGAACCGCATGGCTCTTTGTCCTCGGTGTTCGGCGGTACTGATGCGTCGGACCGTTACCTCGAACTTGATGTGACCGACCAGGGTGGCCGGTTGGCGCCACGGCTCCGTCTGCTGACCTCGCCCTATGCCTTTCTGGCAAAAAATGTCGCCGACGGCGCGGTGGACAGCTCGAAACTCGCCGAAGGCTCAGTCGGCAGTTCCAAGATCCAAGGGGGAGCCGTCACCACGGCAAAACTGAGCATCGACTCGGCTTTTCGTGTCAACGACCAGGCCATCTATCTGCGCTCGGGGACGGATGTGAATCATTTTTTGAAGTATGCCAGTTCCTATAGCGGGGGCTTCAATCCTGACGGACCGGTCCTGCAGGGATTTGCGGGCGGCATTCTGGGGGTCGCCGCCGGCGGTGGTTCCACCGCGCTGCATTGGAACAGCACTGGCGTGGGAGTGCACAAGCACAACCCGTCAGAGGCATTGGACGTCGTTGGGAACGCCAGGGTGTCGGGTTCCGTAAGTGCAACCAGCGTAAGTGCCAGGGGAGCATCTTTTGTCGTTGCTACCGGTGAGGATACGGTCGTGCGCATGCAAAACATTACCAGAGACTGGTACATCAGGAACTCTGTGAACGGGGGTACATTCGGCATTTTCGATGGCTCCGTGGCGGCGGTGCACATCGTCCCCGGAACTACCTCGTGGGCCACAGGTAGTGATCGCCGATTGAAGACGGAGATAAACCAGGAAACCGGCTTTTTGGAGCGTGTCTCGCGATTCCGACCCGTCACCTACCGTTTAAAGAGCAGGGGCAAGGATGGACGCCGGGAACTTGGCTTCATCGCCCAGGACGTGCAGCCGGAGTTCCCCGAACTAGTGAGCGAGTCCGGTGACGGCATGCTTGCTCTGGCCTATGACCGTTTTGGGGTCATCGCCATCGGGGCGGTCCGGGAACTGAATGAGCGGACGGCCGCGCGAATGAACGAATTGGAAAAGGAAAACAGCGCCCTGAAGCAAAGCCTCGCCTCCGTCCTGGAACGGTTGCAGGCGCTGGAGTCGGTGGTCAAATGATGCCGGAAGCGAAACCCGCGCAAACTGGAGACATCCGATGAATGATTTGACAGAGACCAGGAACAGGGGACGGGGTGGACGGTTTCCCGCGCGCCCGCTTTCAGCCGCCCCCGCCCGGCGGAACCGCAACCGACCCTCCCGTCGCGACATCCCCAATGCCCCGTTGGTTGCGGTCGTCCTCCTCCTCGCGGGCACGCTCCTCGGGCCTTCATTGGCGTTTTCCGCCACGCTGGCTGTGCACCAGACCGGGCGAACGTATGACCACACCAATGGCGTGCCCTACAATCTGTTGTCGCGGCGCGGCGTTCCGATTTCAGAGACCCCTGATCAGCCACCGGGCTCGGACGGTCGGTGGCCCACCGACATCGATCAAACTGCCGCCCAACTGACGACGGCGCGGCCAACCGCCGGGCAGTTCCAAAGCGTCTTCACGTTCGGGCTTTCCTTTGGGACCGTGGATACCAGTGCGACCAGCGCGGCGCCACAAAATGCGCGGGTGCGCCTGATGGCAACCCACCTCGGCGCGCCCATCATCGCGCGGCCGGTGAGTTTTAAGTTCGGGCAGACGGTTCCACCGCCGAGTCACGACGAGAACGGCAACGTGCTCCCATCGGGCGAGGCCCCGGCCGACTACTGGTTTGCCGAACCGCACGATTCCGAGATTGCGGGCAACCGCTACTACTGGAGCCCGCACGCGGGGCAGGTGTTTGCCACGCAGCCGGGACCGATGAGTGTGGTCTGGCGCAAGCGGGGGGCGGTCACGACCCGGCCCGCCGATACCAATGGCTGGTTGGAGATTTCCGGTTCCTGGTTCCGCCTGTTCACCACGAACTATGTCGTCTCCGGCAGTGCGATCAAGGCGCCGCGCCGCATCTACTGGACCAAGGGCGGCTACAGCGGTCCGCCGGTGGATGTTCCGGGTGACCGGATCAACGATGTGAACATCGTTTTCAACAGCGATGTGCCCGCGCTGGTTTCGGTGGCCGAAGCCGAGGCCAATCGGCGGAACGGCAGCACTGAGCCCGCCTTCACGAACACCCTCGGTTTCGTCCGCCAGACCGGTCTCAACCAGATGCACGCCATGAACCGCGAGGGCCGGGTGTTTGTGGAACTGCTGGGGGATGTCCGTGACGGCAACGCACGGCGGGTGCATCTTGGCTTTGAGATCGTGGACATAGTCCGCGAGCCGGTCGCCGCCGACGTCACCGTCGAACTCGGTGAGCGGGTGACCGCCTATGGCGACGGGCGCGACGAATCCGATCTGACGGCCCCGGCCGTGCTCGGTTCGCGATTTCTCCACCGCCAGGTGAACGGCGAGCAGGTCACGATCTATGCCCAGCGGGAAACCGGCAATCTGAACGACGCGCTCATCCACTGGCTGGAGCCGGGCGAACAGGGAATCCGCTGGCCCGCGCGCTTTGTCCGCTACCGTCTCCGCTGGCCGACGGACGACACCCGTTTCAGCCACTACCTGCGACCCGCGGCGGAGAATCCCGACGAGGCAAAGGAGACCGCCGTGCCGTTGCCACGGGAGCAGCAGACGGAGATCGCGTTTCAGGATGAGTTGCCGTCACCGTTCGGCGCCTACACCACCGCGGATTACAGGTTCTACACCCATCTGAACTCCGCTCATCCGACGCATCGCACGCTGTTGAAGCACACGACGGAAAACGACGTCGCCTTTGAGCGGGTCTTGTCCCAATTGGCGGCGAACGTGGTGGCCATCGGCGGCAGCGAACCCGCATTCGATATCCAGCGCGACCTCGCCGCCGTCCGATCGGGGCCGGGTCTGATCGCGGCCGGTTCGAGAGTTCTTCGTTTGCCCGGACCCGGGCAGGTTGCCCTGCCACCGGGAATGCCCTTCAACAGCGGTTCGTTCACGGTGGAGGCATGGGTCAACCTTCGCGCCCGAAGCGATTTCGCCCGCCTTGCGCAGTTGACAATCCAAACGGAGAACCAAGTCGTGACGATGGCCGCTGGTCTCGGTCTGGATCAGGGGCGACACACCCCTTACCTCGACATTCATGGCACCGCATTGACGGGTTCCGAGACGGCCAACCTGAACGCCGAAAACTCGGCCGGTGGCCTGCGTTATACCGTGGACATCATGCCGCTCCGGCCTGAGGGAACGAACTTGAGTAACTGGGAAGCAGTTATCATTGGCGCGGCGAACCAATCGACTTCACTGACCAGTAGCAACCCCCATTTTGGTTTCCTGATCGACGGGTCCGGCGAGGTTCAGCCCTGGGACGGAGTTGACCGCGGCCTCACGTCCAAGAATTTCTTTTTCCGGCCGATGGGAGATTACCGCGGCCAGTTTCTCCATGTGGAACTGCTGGCCACGGACACCAACGATGCGAATCCGTTCAACGGTTCCGGGGAAACTCGAATCGAACTGTTCCGGGAGGGCAGTTCCAGCGCCGCGTTCAACTACCCCAAGGGGGACGGTGGCTATGTGAACAACATCTATTCCACGCAATCGGGCCGATCGCCCGGCCAACCCGGCGGGCAGATTGCCAACCTCCGGGTCACCCGGATCTCTGACGGCAGCGGCTTTGCCCTCTCGACCAACGAGCTCCCGCAGAACCAGTGGGTGCATGTGGCCATGGTCGGGGACGCGACTGAATGCCGCATTTACCTGAACGGGGCTCTCGCGGGCGCGGGACCGAACCCCGCCACCGTTGCAGGCACGCTTCAGAGCGGCCAACTGGGTTCCGATGGCGCCAGCCGATTCACCGATGCCTCGTTCGACGACTTTCGCATCTGGTCGCGCGTCCTGTCCGCGGAGGAGATTCAAACCCGGTCCACGACGGCTCCGGTTGACCGGTCCCGTCTCGGGCTGGAATGGAACTTCGACCTGGCCACCGCCGCCGACAGCAGCGGCAACAACCGGAACGGGACCGTTACGGGAGGAACCATTGAAGTGGATGACAGCAGTCCCGGGGTGGTTTCCGGCGGTGCCCGCGACCGCCTGCCACGCCTGGTGCGACAGCGGGTGAACGTCGGCGACCGGATCCTCCCGCCGGCCGGGGAAACGGGCGCAGCGGGCGACAGCGGGTACGTGGGCGGCTCCATCCGGCTCGGCCCCGGGCTCAGCGACCACTACAGCGCCCCCGCCTATGCCGATCCGTTTGTGGTGGGGTTCACCAACGCCAACGTGAAATCCATCATCCCGGTCAACTCCGTTCCCGGCACGAACACCCTCGAAGTCTGGTGGTTCCGCACCAACCGCGTGGATCTCAACCGGGGCTTTCGGACCATTCACTGGCCGTCCATCGTGGGCCGCTACACGATTCAGTGGCCCGCCGCAGCCCGCGAGATCGTGCTGGCCAGCAATGACGGCAGCGGGCCGCTGGACAGCCTGCTGGCCAAGGGCAACATCTATGTTCAGAACGACATCGGGCGGCCGGGATACAATCCCAACGAGGAGCATGCCCTCATGTCAGGTGGGCAGGCCTTCGCCCTGCGCGATGATCTGAATATCACGGGGACGCAAAACACGGGTTTGGGTGCCTATAGCTCCGAACCCTATGTGCTGCTGGAGTTCGCCGATGCCGATGGCCGTCCTTCAGTGGAGGCGTTTCACGTGCTCCGGGAAAAGCCGGAGGACGGATTGACTTTCCGGTTCTCCGTGACCGCGGGAACAATTCTGCAACCGCCGATGCCGCTGCCTTTGTTGGATGCTCCGGTCGTGATTTCCAACCAGATTCCCATCAGCCTGAATACGGAGGTGGCGGATGGATGGACTGTGGGGTCCAGTGATTCTTCCGACGGAACCCAGGTCCGGCTCGCCATGATGGAACGCTTCGTTCCCGGCGGAACGCACAAGAGCCTGGCTCTGGAGGACGCGGGCGGAACGGCCAATCGGTTCTTCTATGTGACCAACTTCAGCACAACTGCAAACACCCTTTCAGGGGTCGTCAGCGACACCCCAGCACGCGATGTTCAAGACTACAATCTTTCCGACGACTACATCAAGGTCCCCGGCGATCTGGGCCATCAGAGGACGGACGACGTGATTCTGGTTACCAACGAAAGAACGCGGCAATCGGTTCTGTTCGACGTTTTCAATTCCATCTTTAACGAAGGCACGGGCACCACAACGATATATCTGCGGCCGCGCGACCGATTGACGGACCTGGTCGATGCGCATGGGAGTGCGCCATTGAAGTACGTCCTGCCGGCAGGCGGATTGACAAATGATTATTTCAGAGGATGGACCCTCTGGCTCAATCAGCGCCCGGCCGGTATCGTTGACACCAACCTCCAGACACGATTCCAAGGCTTCACGTTCCAGGATCGGAAGAACAGCATCTGGGTATACCGCGGGCCCCATGCGCGGTCCGATACCGGGAACCTGATGATGCAGTTTTACTATGGCACGCTGCCTGGTTTCAACTTCCCGCACCTGCCGTTGCAGGAACAACCGACGAACGGGACGCTCACTCCCTATCTGCGGGTTCGGAACGAGGATGGCACGTTTGTGGGCGAACCGATTCGCGGGCCCGGGAGCGAGGACGCCTTGGGAATCGATCACGTTCCCGTCTGGCCGGGCGAAGTGCCCGTCCTTCAGATGGGACGAACGCATACCTTGCCGGCAGATGGACTTCCCGCCATCCGCGGCCAGAAATCGCTGGAGGCGCTCTACCAGCAGTCGCAGGTCGTCAACGAGTCTTTGGCGAGGCGCAGCGTCATCCTGCACGATTCCACCCGGGAGAAGGTATATTCCCTGACGACCGAAGGCTTGGCCAAGCTGCCGGGATCCGCGCGTACCTCCGATTTCCGCGGCAAGACGTACTTCCCCAGCCTGCCACCGCACCTCAGCGAGCGCTTTTTCTTTGATCCCAATCGGGGTTCGAAAGGCAGTTTGGTATTGCCGGGCCGATTCATTGACGAGGCGGTCGGCGACGACTTCCTGTGGTTGAACGTGTTGACAACGAACGAGGTTTCCGAACTGAAAGATTTGGTGCTCCCGGCGGATGAAAACAAAGGCGCCTGGGATACGGCTATCGACGGGTTATCGACCGAACTGGAACTGTTCGTTGAACAGACCGGCCAGCCCGGCACCTTCGTCCCATCGCCAAACGACACGGTCCAGAAGGGCCCTCGGGATATCTGTGAAATTCTGAATGATGACGTGGCTGTCGATTCCTACGCGCTGACAGCGGTCGGACCCGGCACCGGCTACGTGACCCTCGTCGCCAACAACGGACGGGCCTTCACGGCGGACGGGGATCCGGTCAGCCTGTTGATCCTCCGCGTGACCAATTCCCTATACGGCGGTGAGATCAAGATCGCCCGGTCCTCCAATCCCTTGTCGGAGAAGGTGACCCTGCATCAGGTCATCGACCTGGCCGGCCAGGCCGATGACTTCGAATTTGACTGGCGCATCGCCGCACCGGTCGATGGCGGACCACCGGCGTTTGACTCCAGGGCGGGTGCCGATCTCGATTCGCGGTGGACATCGGTGACGGCGGATGGCGTCCGTTATGTGCTGGGCGGGCGACCGGGCATCCGCACCCTGATCGACAATTACTTCACTGTCCGCTATCGCGCGCGGAGCCCGAACCACGCATCGCGCCGCGATGCGACGGGCAACCCGATCGCCGGCTGGTCTGACTGGGCCGACCCCGCCCTGGCCGAGGGCTGGATCAAGCGCGTGCTGGCCGGCATCAACCCATTCAACCAGCGGGTCAACGACCTCTTCAACAATTCGGTCAACACCACGGCCAGCATTCTTTCCCAGGCCGGCGCCCGATGGGAAGGCGACGTGGCGCTCAACCTTGACGTCATCAATGAATACGGCTTGATCCAGATCTACGAGACCATTCTCAATCGGGGCCGGAGTTTCAGCATCGACGCCGACATCAACTACGGGCCCGCCAACGATGCGCTGTTGCTCGCCGCCGGTTACATCAACGACCTTTACATGCTGCTCGGCAACGAGGCCCTGGCCGACGCCGCCAATCCCACCATCGGCATCGGCTCCAAGGCTGGGGCCCTGGGCGATATCGCCACCGCCCTGTTCGCCTTCAAGGGGCAGATGCCCACGCTGCTGGCGGAGGAACTGGCGCTGCTGCGCGGGCGGGACATGTTCCAGCAACCGGGCGTCGAGGTGCGGCCGGTTTACAACCGCCTGTTCTGGAACTACACCCGCGGCATCGACGCCGGCGAGGTGATCTATGCCCTCAACTACAACATCACCGAGGACGCGAACCAGAACCCGGACGGCGTCGTCAACGCGGACGATGCCCGTCGCCTGTATCCGCAGGGGCACGGCGACGCCTACGGCCACTACCTTACCGCCCTCAAGGGTTACTACCAGTTGCTCATCGACACCAACTTCACCTGGGTGCCGCGGATCGAGGCGGTGAACATCCTCGGGAAACCCGTCGCGGTGGACTACCTGGATGAACGCAAATTCGCCGCCGCCGCCGCCGCGCTGGCCCGGGCGGGCCGGCAGATTTTTGACCTGAGCTGGCGGCAGGATTTCAAGTCCGGCGGCACGAACGGATGGAGCCATTTTTCCCCCACCCGGGAGAAGACGTCGCAAGGGATCCCCACGACCCGCCACTGGGGCCTGGATCACTGGGCCTCGCGCGTGGGCCAGGGCAGCTATGTGAACTGGCTGGCCGGCAACTCCATGCTGCCGGAGGTGGATCCCGATCCCGACCATGAGGGGATTCAAAAAATCGACCGGACCACCGTGCCGGAACTGGATGAACTGACCACGGTGGGGCGCGATCTGCAGACGCGCATGGAACACGCCGAGGCGCATCTGAACCCGCTCGGCCTGAGCGAGACGAGTATCCCGTTCGACATCCAACCGTCCGGTGGCCTGGCCACGGGCAACAGCACGCATTTCGAACAGGTGTACGAGCGCGCGGTGCGCGCCCTGCGCAACGCGGTGACCGCATTTGATGCCGCCAAGGATGTGACCCGCCAGATGCGCTCCGAAGAGAACTCCCTGAACGACTTCCAGGCAAGTGTCGCCGGTGAGGAACTGGCGTTCAGCAATTCACTGATTGAACTCTATGGCTCGCCGTATCCGGATGACATCGGGCCGGGCAAGACCTTCCAGACTGGTTTTGAAGGGCCGGATCTGATTCACTACATGTATGTGGAGACCCCGGCGGTGAACACGGCCGTGGTTCAACCCACTGAAAGCAAGACCTTCAGCATCGACATCCAGAACTACACGACTCAATGGAACGCGGGCCCCAAGGATGGCTTTGCCTTCATCGTGAAGGCCGCGCAGTCGCCGGAAAACGGCCTGAACGGGGAGAATTTGCAGAACTCCGTTGTATATGCCCCCGGTCAGCACTTCGTGGAGTTCACGCTCGACAGGCACGGCTTCTTCCAGAAACCGTTGAACTGGTCGGGCAAACGGGCCTCGCCCGGCGACCTGCAACAGGCCATCTCCGAAATTATCGCCGCCCGGAACGCGGCCCTTGCCGCGCTGGAGCAGCATGCCGCGCTGAAGTACGAATTGGACCGTAAGATCGAGGTGTTCGAGGCGGGGTTGTTCACTGCGGGGGAGACGCGCGCAATCAAGCAGCAGTTGGAAACGGCCAAGTCCATCCTGGAGTTCGCCAAGTTCGCCAATGAGATGTTTGAACTCGGAACCGAGCTGGCGGAGGACAAATTGCTCTCCGTGCAGGAGGTGCTCGCCATCGCCCTGCCCACGGTCGTCGGCCTTTCGACGGATGTGTTTGCCCCCGCCAGAGCCGCGATCAAAGGCGGCAAGGTCACCACCGAGACAGTCTTCGACGCCGTGACGTTTGCCCGCAAGTTCGCCTTCGGTGCGTACGAAGTGGGCGTGAATGAAGGGGAACGCTGGCGAACGTTCCACGACATTGAGCCGTTGGAACTCGCGCAGGCGAACAAGGAGGCGGTGTTCGATCTGGACATGAAACTTGGCGATCTCCAGTTGAGCGTAATCACGATCAATCATGCCCTGCAGAAGCTGGATGACGCGCAGCGGAAATACCAGGCCACGCTGGCGAAGGCACAGCGCGTGCAGCAGGAGCGCGAAACCTTCCGCAAGCGGTCCGCCGCTCTCGTCCAGGGATACCGCACCCGCGACGCGGCCTTCCGCATCTTCCGCAACGAAAAGCTGGAGCGCTACCAGACCCTCCTCGATCTTGCCGCCCGTTACGCCTTCCTCACCGCGCAGGCCTACGACTACGAAACCGGCCTGCTCCACACCCCGGCGGGTCGGCGCTTCATCGAAAAGATTGTCCAGGCCCGGGCCTTGGGCGTGGTCGCGGGCGGCGAGCCGCAGTTCGCCGGCAGCGACACCGGCGATCCCGGGCTGTCGAGCGCGCTGGCCGAAATGAAGGCGGACTGGGACGTGCTCAAGGGCCGCCTCGGATTCAACAATCCGGACGTTTACGGCACGACCTTTTCGTTGCGGCTGGAGAACTACCGTCTGCTGCCGGGCACCGAAGGCGACACGCGGTGGCAAGACACCCTGCAGCGCGGCCGCCGGGACAATCTGTTGGAGGATGAGGACGTGCAACGCTACTGCATGCAAATCTCGCGGGGCGAGGGGCTGCCCGTCCCGGGAATCGTGCTCGAATTCGACACGACCATCACACCGGGCTTCAACTTCTTCGGCGAACCGTTGGCGGCGGGAGATCACAAGTTCGGCTCCGCCTCCTTCGCCAACAAGATATTCTCCGTCGGCATCGCGCTGGAGGGCTACCGCGGCATGGATAATCCCGCCGCCAACACGGGAGCCACGGGTGGCACGTCGCCCGGTGATCCCTCGGTGCCGTTTCTCGATCCGCTGGCCCTGTCCGCGACCCCCTATGTGTATCTGATTCCGGTGGGCGTGGACGCCATGCGGAGTCCGCCGCTGGGCGACCAAAGCGTGATCCGAACCTGGAAGGTGGACGACGTGATCGTGCCGATGCCGTTCAATATCGGCGGCTCGGACTTCTCCTCGCAGCCGTTCTATCAGTCCGCCGATTCCCTCTCCGAACCGCTGCTCGGCATCCGCAAGCACCAGTCCTTCCGGCCCGTGTCCGACGCCGGGGTCTATGCGGGCGACAACGGCCGGCTCTTCCCGTCCACCTACACCAACACCCGGCTGGTCGGGCGCTCGGTATGGAACACCCGCTGGAAGCTGATTATTCCCGGTCATGAACTGCTCAGCGACCCGGACGAAGGGCTGCGCCGCCTGATCGAAACCGTGACGGACATCAAGCTGCACCTGGAGACGTACTCGTACTCGGGGAACTAACCTAAGGCGTAAGGATGAAGGCTTAAGGCAGAGACCAGCGGTCAGCGGTCAGCGAGAAGCGGTCAGCGAGAAGCGAGAAGCGGTCAGCGAGAAGCGAGAAGCGAGAAGCGAGAAGTGAGCGGAAGTCGGTTTTGAGAAAGGCAACCACGAATGAACACGAATGAACACGGATACGGGACCAAGGCCGGGGGGCGCGGGGCGCGGGTTGGAGTTCACGCTTCAGCGTGCCCGCCGCAACGCGGCGGAACCGGAGCGCGGAATTTATTCCGCTTGAACGCGGCCCCCACCGGACGATTTCGAGAATTCTTGTGGCGTCGTGACGAAGGAAACTTGAAGCGGAATGAATGCCGCGCTCCAGGGAACACGCTGAAGCGTGAACTCCAGCACTCCCACGCCTTTCGCCCCACGTCCTTCGCCCTTTGGCTCCTGCTTTCATCCTTCATCCTTCATCCCTCATCCTTGTTCGGATACCCTCCCGCCCCCGCCCATGTCTTCTACGGAATGGTGCGCGACGAACAGGGCAATCCCATCCGGATCAAGGACTCCCTCGTCACCCTGGAAACGGCATCGGGAGCGAAGGTCAGCGATTACGTCGTGACCGGACTGGGCACCGGCATGAACTATCGCCTCGAAGTGCCCATGGATGCCGGGATTACCTCCGACCTCTATCAACCCTCCGCGTTGCGCCCCACTGTGCCGTTCACGATTCGCGTCAAGATTGGCAACATCACCTACCTGCCCATCGAGATGGTCGGGAACCTGGCGGTAATGGGACAGGCCGGGAAATTCACGCGACTGGATCTGACGCTGGGCGAGGACAGCGATGGCGACGGATTGCCCGACGCCTGGGAGCGGTCGCTGTTGAAGAACGGGCAGACCCTGGCGGACATCAAGCCGGGAGACGACACCGATGGTGACGGCATCAGCAATCTCGCGGAATACGTCGCGGGCACCTACGCGTTCGACAAGACCGACGGGTTCGCGCTGAAGATCAAGCGCTTCACCAATGGTGTTCCTGTCCTGGAATTTCTGGCCATCGTCGGGCGCACCTACACCGTTCTGGGATCGCAGAATCTGAACCGCTGGGATCCGGTGCCCGTGCAACTGGTCGGCGATGAGTCCGGGGCGTTTCAGAGTTACCTGGCCGACGACGTCGTAAAAGTGGAGGTGGAAGCCGTGCCTGACGCGGGCAAAGCACCGCCGAAGTTCTTCAAGCTGACGGTGCAATGAAAGATTCCTCGAATCGCGATTCAGGAAGGCCGGTATTCAAGTTGAACAATGACGTCCAGGACTGACAATCCACCCCGGCGCAAATGGGACGGCCCAGCGCCGGTATTGGCATTGATGGCGGGGTTCATCGGCTATTTCTGGATGCAGGTGCCACAGGAACTGCCACCCATGCCGCCGACGGAATTGAACCTCCAGTTCGTGGTCCGCACGAACGGACTGATGTACCGGGTCGGGCATCCGCAACCGTTTACCGGGGTGGTGATCGAGCGTTATCGCGAGGGCGGGCTGAAATCGCGCACGGAAGTTGTGTCAGGTCAACTCGATGGGCTCTCCGAAGGATGGTTTACCAACGGTGTGTTGCAGGTGGTGGAACATTTCTCGCGGGGAACATCAGACGGGCAGCGCACCAAATGGCATGACAACGGGAAGAAACTTTCCGAAGTGAACATCGTCGCGGGAAAGCTCGAGGGAACCTTTCTCAAGTGGCATGACAACGGGAAGCTGGAGCAGGAGATCCAACTCGTGGGCGGCGTGCCGCATGGCTGGTCGCGCTCATGGTTCCCGAGCGGCAGCCTCAAGGCCCGCGTGAAGCTTGATAATGGTAAAGTAGTCGAGCAGACCTTTTTCAAGGACGGCGAAAAGAATGAACCGCCCACAACCGTGGCAAACAACCCATGATGTGCGGAGGAACCTTCATACGATGGATCGGTTTGGTAAAGCGGCTTGGTATGCGGCTTCTGTCAACTCGAACTCCGAATTGGAATGGGGAGCGCGCCCGCCTCGGGCGCTGTTTTCCGCGCCCGCGCGGAAAACCCGGTCGTACTGAAATGATCCGGCTGCTAGTGACAGTCTTGCACGCAAAAGGCTGGCCGCGAGGCGCGGCCAGCCACACCCGTGGCGGGTGTGCTCCCCAGGTTCGGAATTCGGGTTCCAGAAACCACGTAGCCGCCGACGTAAGGAGAATCGGAGCGCCAAAAAGGTGCGGCATAATGCCGTCGAACTTGGGGAAAAATCAGGGTGTGCCATTTTTACTCATTATTCGGAAGTGCCTCTCTTTCAATACGTTGCAGAAACCGTTCGTTGGCAGGCTCACAACGGAGAAGGCAGAGGTCAGGAACCAGAAGTCAGAAGATGATCTGAGCCTTACGTCGGCGGCTACCGTTATGGGGTTCAACGCGCGAATTCTGCGAGGAATTTTATTCTCGTGTG
>CALBIE010000015.1 GCA_937893495.1 uncultured Verrucomicrobiales bacterium
CGGATCAGCAATTACGATTTTTATCGCATTTTCATATGCTGCAATCGGAAAGCACTCGTATGCGTAGGCTGTTTCGGATGGCAGAAGGTTGATAACGTCGTCAGGTACTTTTGCTGGATCCAAATCTGTAATTACTTCAGTGCCTAGATATTCAGCAATAGTTTCCAGGCTAACTGGTACATTCCGGCCCCCAACGCTTAATTCGACAACAGAATTATGGCCCGTATCGTGATCGATTTTGATGAACCACTGATCCATCGCGCGGAAGATGACGGCGGTCTTGCTGCGCCAACAATGAGGGTAGCTGTGGTGATATTTTTCGTGGCACAACAGGTCTTCGGTGGTGCGCAGTTGATGGATCACCGCCCGGTTCGCATCGCTCTCTCCATGTTTCTCGAGAATGGATTTCCCGAGCATTTCTTCGGGCATCTGCTGGTCATCCGGTAAATCATTTGTGCGAGCAAGACAGCCGTCGTCATCGACCGGCGAGTAAATCGGCAGTTCATTTTTCAGGCCGAGTTGGTAGTCGTCCATGCCGTGTCCGGGTGCGATATGGACGAAGCCGGTGCCGGTCGAGTCTTCGACAAAATCGGCACTCAGAAACTTGCCGATGCGATTACAAAACGGATGTTCGTATTCGAGATTGGCGAATTCCTCCGGTGTGACGGATTTGATAATATGCCAGTTTTGCCATTCGCATTTCTTGGCAATTTCGCCCATCAAATTATCACAGACGAGGTAGGCGCCATCGTCCGCCATAACGAGCGAGTAAAACAAATCCGGGCTGTAGGCCACGGCGAGATTGGCCGGTAGTGTCCAGGGCGTCGTCGTCCAGATGATGACGTACAGGTTCTGCTCGTCCTTGATACGAAACCGCACGTAAACGCTCTGACTGACGTGATCCTGATATTCAACTTCCGCTTCCGCCAATGCGGTCCGACAGGGGATGGACCAGTAAACCGGCTTCTTGCCCCGATAAACGAATCCCTTCTCCACAATGTCCGCGAACAGTCGCAATTCGGCGGCTTCGTATTCCTTTCTTAAAGTCAAATACGGGTCGTCCCACTTGCCGAGAACTCCCAGGCGCTTGAATTGCACGCGTTGCGTGTCGATGAATTTTTTGGCGTATTCCTCGCAGGCAGTCCGAATGTCCGCGGGGCCGGCTTCGGTGTTGCCGGCTTTGCGCATTTCCTGGGTCACTTTGAACTCGATGGGCAAGCCATGGCAGTCCCATCCGGGAACGTAAGGAGCGTCAAAGCCGCGAATCGTCTTGTACTTGACGATAATGTCCTTGAGGATCTTGTTCAACGCGGTGCCGACATGCACATCGCCGTTCGCGAAAGGCGGACCATCATGTAGAACGAATTTTATTTTACCCGCCCGAGTCTTGCGAATCTCCCCATAGAGGTCGGCATTTTCCCATGCCGCCAATCGTTGCGGTTCGCGATTGACCAGATCGGCCTTCATCGCGAAGTCCGTCCTGGGCAGATTCAATGTTTTTTTGTAGTCCATCTCGCCAATAAAGGACGGGGAACCTAGCAACGGCGCGAAGGTGAGGCAAGGTTCCGGTTTTCAGCGAGTCGTCATCATGACCCAGCAGTGCTCCGTCAATGGCCGAGAAACGAAAAGGCCGCGCAGACTCTGCGCGGCCGGAAGCGAATGCGAATCGGCGGTAGTCAGTTTCGAGTGCTGACCTTTGTCTCGGTCGGGAAATCGTCTGGAATTGACTGAGTCACCTTGCCGGTCGCGGCCCATTCAGTGCCGCGTTGAAAGGTTGAGATGAATCCGACGCAGAGCATGGCCGGAGCTTTGGCATCTCGCGCATGGCCCAGGGTTGTGTGGAAGACGCGTCCCTTGCCATGGTTGATTACCATCAACATGGGCTCATGGCGACCGCTGCCGCGTTTCGCAGGATCGGCGAACGATGTGGCCAGAACCGTCACGTTCCTGGCTGGACCCCGCAAACGATCGTAGAGTTCATCCTGCCCATGCATCCACTTTTTGGGTAACCCCTTGAGGATCGGGTGATTCGGCTCACGAGCCTCGACCAGGAATTCGTGCTGACTGCCGTGGCTTCCGCCTCTGCCTTTCTCTAAATCTTCAACGATCTTTTTTGCCTTGGCGTCCCAGTAAAGATAAGGGCCGGACTTCTCACTTCGGCCACCCCAGCCACCGAGACCAATCATCTCGTTGTAGGCTTTCCAATTTGAAAAGGAATTATTAGCCGCGTGGACCGACACGAATCCGCCGCCGTTTTTCACAAATTGTTCGAACGCCTTCTGAGTCGAATCCGGCCAACTCTCGCCGTTGTAGTTGGACACAATGACGTCATACTTGCCAAAGTCCGGCGCAAAACCAGCCGTGCCTTTGGCCGAAGTCGTGGCGACATCTACGGTAAAGAGCTTCGTTTCCTCCAGGTATTTTTTCAGGATGGGTGTTGTGTCTTTCCAATTGTGATTATTCTGGCCGTCAACAATCAGGACCTTGAGGCTGGCGGCCGAAACCGACGAAACGTGTGCCAGGATAGAAAGGGCCCCAAGCGAATTGATAATGAGCGACTTCATGAGGGGCAAAGGTTGTCCAAAGACGGCCCGATTGGCGAGTTGAAATATACGAAAGGATGGGAGTAGCGATTAAGCAGTCAGCGAACCCGAAGAATCCACACCGTCCGCCAGATGGCCAGTCACAAAATTCCGAATCTCCGAGAGTGTTTCCACGGTGGTAAACCCTTCTGCCACCAGTTCCTGTTCCGCTTTCCCGCCGATTCGGTCGTCCTCGCAAATAATCGCGGCAAGCGGTTTACCGTATTGTTTGGCCAGAGTCATCTCTGCATACGTACCCGATCCGCCTGGCAGAGCAATGATCAGGTCGGCTGAAAGAACGTTAATATGGTTTCGCGATGTTTCGGCCTGAGG
>CALBIE010000016.1 GCA_937893495.1 uncultured Verrucomicrobiales bacterium
TCCACCATCACTTTTCCATCGTGATGATCCATGTATCCGGATCGAAATCCATTCGGATAAACCAGAATGACTTCGCTGATCTCCTTCGTCTGGTACAAATCCAACCAGGTCCTGGCCGTGAACAGGGTGGATGATTCGTTACCTCCGCCTCCGTGGAGCCAATAGATCACCGGATAGCGCTTTTCTGGCTCCTTATCGTAGCTCGGCGGCATTACCACATTGTAGCCGACGCGAGTCTTCATGAACTCGCTTTCAAAGATCACATGCCGAAGGCCGGGTGTGTTTCTGATTGCGGTTTCATTGGGGGCTTTCAACACTCGGAGTCTTGTCGGCCCGGCAGCGGTTTGATGCAGGCTGGAAGCCTGCGCTACTGGGGCTTCACGCGGATGCGCCCGAATCGGTGTGCATTTACACAGCAATTCTCATTTTGGCGGAGCGCCGGGTTGAAGCCGGCTTCTGACCTGACGACACCGAAATCTGCTTTCCTTTCGGGCGGTTTAAGCCGATTGCAAATTGGCGCTCCGCCAGAATGAGAATTGCTGGCAATTACAAACGCCGGTTGACTTGGGTTCGGCAGTAATTGACACTCCGAAGGTCAGAGTCAGGCATGATTGATGTCTCGCAATTTTCACAAAACCTCAAATCGGAGCCGTCAATGAACCATCTAAATATTTCCCGTCGCAAACTTCTTCAAGCCGGTGGGATCGGCGCCTTGAGCCTGGGTATTCCAGGAATTGTGGTGGGAAGTGACAAGCTCGACGCATCGGGCGCGGCCGTAGCGTCGAAGAAGTCGTGCATCTTCCTGCTGTTGTGCGGCGGACCGAGCCATCTCGACACGTGGGATTTAAAGCCGAACGCGCCATCGGAAATTCGTGGGCCGTATAAGCCAATTCGGACGAAGGTGCCGGGAATGCAATTGAGCGAGTTGCATCCGCAATTGGCGAAATTGACGGACCAGTTCTGCCTCATTCGTTCGATGTCGCATCCGGGTAGCATCAGCAATCATTTCGACGCGATGCACAATTGCCTGAGCGGGCAGTCTTCCGGCAAACCCGATGATTCGCCTTATCTGGGTTCGGTGGTGGCCAAGCATCTGCCCAGCGCGCGGAACATGGTTTCCAATGCCTGGCTGATTAAGTGTGTGGGTCGCCCGGTTTTTTGTGCGCCGGGGATTGGCACGGGTGGATATCTTGGATCCGCTTACGCGCCCGTGTTTGTGGGCTCGGCCAACAACCATCCGGCCATGCCGAATTTCAAACCACCGGAGATTTACGAAATGGGAGATCCCGTGCGCCTGGAGCAACGTCGCAAGTTGCTCAGCAGACTGGAATCCGACGCCCTGGAAAAAAACGCACTGGGCAAGGACTGGGGAGAACTGCGCGAAAAGGCGTACGATGCGATGACCCGGGAGGAAGGACGAAAGGCCTTTGAGATGGACCGCGAACCGGCGTCCGTGCGCGACCGATACGGCCGGCATCCGTTGGGACAGAACCTGCTGCTGGCGCGGCGGATGATTGAAGCGGGGGTCCGTTACGTCACCGTCAATGGCTGGACGGGCAAGGCGCCTGGCGCTGGCAACGGCCCGCCGAGTTCGAGTTGGGATATGCATGGCGGCCACATGGGCATGGGCAATGCGTTTGGCACTGGTTCGTACGGCATGGGCTGGTGTCTGCCGCGTCTGGACCAGGCGCTCTCCGCGTTGTTAACTGACTTGAAAGAGCGCGGCCTGTTGGAGAACACGATGGTTGTCGCCATGGGCGAATTCGGGCGCTCTCCCCAGATTCAAACCAAGGGCGCTCCCGGTCGGGTTCATTGGCCGAAATGTTTTTCAGCCATTGTTGCCGGCGCCGGCATTCACGGTGGAGCGGTATACGGCGAGTCCGATCGGATTGGCGCTTACGTGAAGAGCAACCCGGTCCGACCGCAGGACATGTGCGCGACAATCCTTCACGCCCTCGGCGTGCCATTGAACGACAACATCAACAACGTCGGCATCTCGCGCCCTATTACCACGGGCAGGCCGATCATGGGACTCTTTGGTTGAGGATTCACCGACCGAAGATGAGAGGATGAATCTGCGAGAATGTGATTCGAAAAGGATGCTGATTTTTTCGAACTGTTGCTCCGAGCCGGATAATTGGGTTATCGCTTTACGATGAATGTCATCATCACCGGTGGGGGCGGATTCCTCGGCTCACAACTCGGTCAAAAACTACTCGAACGCGGTCATCTAATCGGTGGATCAGGAGAGGATGAGACCATCGACGAGATTGTTTTGCTCGATGCCCGTTTCGCGAAAGGATTCGACGATGCCCGCGTTCGGCAGGTGACCGGCGACATCACGGATCGCGATACGGTGCATTCTGTCATTGCCGTCAGCAAATCGCCGTCCGTGTTTCATCTAGCTTCGATGGTCAGCGGCGAATGCGAGGAACGATTTGATGACGCCCTGCGGGTCAATCTGGATGGTGGCCGGAACGTGTTTGAAGCCGCGCGGGTCGCTCCGGGGCACTCAAGGATCGTGTTCGCCAGCAGTATCGCCTGCTTCGGAGGCGAGAACATGCCGGACCTTCAGACCGATGGCACGAGGCACACTCCGCAAACGACCTATGGCATGACCAAGGCGATGTGCGAACTGCTGATCAACGATCACTCGCGCAAGGGTCATTTTGATGGGCGCTCCGCCCGGTTGCCGACAGTCATCATCCGGCCAGGCAAGCCAAACACTGCCGCGTCGAGTTGGGCGAGCGGCATGTTTCGTGAACCCCTTAATGGCGAAGCCTGCGAATTGCCGGTCCACCGAAGCCAATGTCATCCCATGACGGGGTATCGCACCGTGATTGATTCACTGATGGCGTTGCACGATGTGCCCGAAGACAAGCTGGGTCAGGATCGTTCCTGCGGTTTCCCCGCGCATCGGGTTACTCCCGAGCTTGCAGAGTCGGTAATTCGTGAAGTCGCGGCGGAACGCGGCATTCGGCTTGGCCCAATCGTCGATGCGTTTAATCCGCGAATCCAGGGTATCGTGGACAACTGGCCCACCGCCATCGACGGTGCGCGCGCGGTTCGCATTGGCATGCCATCCCCGCCACCGTTGAAACGAATCGTCGAGGAGTATCTGGAGGATTTCGGCGCAAGTGCATGATCCATCGGAAACCCATAGGCCCACGATGATCCGGGAAAAGGGGAGCACAGGCCGCCGGCCTGTGGTGTCCGGCGGCTCGCCGGACACTTGTATCGCGTTCGGGTGGGGAAATGAGTTCGTGCTGACGATCGGTGGTTGGACGCCCCGGACCTTTCGGCGAGCCGCCGAAAGGGACAGCCGAGCCGGCTGTGGTCCCCTCTGGTCTGCGATTTCACAGCACTTTGAATATGGACGCTTCAGCGGCAGAAATATCGGTTCCTCAAAACTTTGCGAACCTCCGCGCTCTTTGCGACCTCTGCGTTTTTCAGGAAAACGGATTCAACGCAGAGAACGCGGAGAGCGCAGAGGTTGTTGGCTAAAGAATCGTTCTCGCCTGAATAGATGTCGGTTTTCTCCGAACGCCGGGACAAATTGAAAGACTGGAATTCCGCGCGTCCAGCACGCTATACTGTCCGCTCACAATCAAACATGTCCACCCGATCAAAATTGTTCGCCCTGTTCTTCGCCGTTTCTGGCGCGTCCACGCCGCTGCCGGCCGACGATGGCATGGCGTTTTTCGAGAGCAAGGTGCGGCCGATACTCGTTGCGCGCTGCTACGACTGCCATTCGGAAGAGTCCGGCAAGCGAAAGGGCGGGCTTTGGCTGGATCGAAAGGATGGATGGAAAATGGGTGGAGATAATGGACCGGCTCTGGTCCCGGGTGATCTTGACCAGAGTATTCTGATTCGTTCGATTCATTATCGGGACGAGGATTTACAGATGCCGCCGAAGGGCCGATTGCCGGAGAGCGAAATCACCATCTTGAATCGGTGGGTGGCAATGGGAGCGCCCGATCCGCGTGACGCGGCTATGGTCGGGGCTGTGCGCAAGGAACCGATCAATTATGAGTCGGCCCGCAAGACATGGGCATTTCGTCCGCGTTCAAATCCCAAGCAGCCGACCGTGCAGAATACCGCCTGGGGCAGGGGACCGGTCGATGCATTCATTCTCGCGCCACTCGAAGCCCGTAGTCTCCGGCCGGTCGAGGATGCGCCAGCCAACTCTTTCATTCGCCGTCTCTATTACGATTTGATTGGACTGCCACCGAAGCCTGACGAGGTGCGAGTGTTTGTTGAAGATCCGTCGCCGACGACACTCAGGCGGATCGTGGACGAGCTGTTGTCCCGCAAGGCATTCGGTGAAAAATGGGGGCGTCATTGGCTGGATGTTGCCCGGTATGCCGACTCGAACGGAGGCGATCGGAATTTCACGTACTATCAGGCATGGCGCTATCGAAACTACGTCATCGATTCGTTCAATCACGATCGGCCTTACTATGAATTTGTCCGCCAGCAACTGGCTGGCGACTTGCTGCCGGCCGCGAATGACACGCAACGCCACGAACAACTCGTCGCTTCAACGTTTCTCGCGTTGGGACCGAAAATGCTCACCGAGCGGGATAAAGAAAAACTGCGTCTCGATATCGCGGATGAACAGGTGGACACGGTGGGTCGGGCCTTTCTCGGTCTGACGGTTGGTTGCGCGCGCTGCCATGATCACAAGTTCGATCCAATTTCGCAGGCGGATTACTACGCCCTGGCCGGCATCTTCCGATCGACCCAAGTGATTCTGGGAACGCGCAACGGATGCGTGAATGTCGCGAGTTGGGTTGAAACGCCGTTACCGATTCCGGAGCCGCGTCGATCAGAGACCGTGGCCAAAGTCGATCGACTTGAACTGGCAATGCGCCTGACGGTGGAGCAGCAATTCAAGCAGAAGGCGGGCGGCAAGATGACGGTTGATAGTCTGCCCCTTGCCGGTGTGATTTATGATGAGGCCGATGCCGAACTGCTCGGTAAATGGCGTTCGTCGAAGCTGAACGCAAATCGTTTCGGGAGCGGATACATTGTCCACGATGTGGGAACGGGTGACAGTCGCGCCGTGTTTCGCGCCAGTCTGCCGGAGAACGGAGTCTATGAAGTTCGCGTCGCCTATAGTTCCGACAAAAGCCGGGCTCGAAGGATTCCGGTGACCGTTGAGGCCTGGGACAAGATACACAAGATCACAATGGATCAAACCAAACGGCCGACGATTGGTGGATTGTTCGAACCGATTGGACGCTTCAAGTTTGAGAAAGGAGCGCGGGCAAACGTGGTGATTGAAACCGCCGGGACGAGTAATTTCGTGATTGTTGACGCTGTGCAATTTATTGCGATGAACGATATTGAAAGGGAAGCCAAAGCCATTGCGTCGGCAACATCAGGAAAGGGTGATCCGCTTTTTCGGATGAGCGAAAGTGACCTGAAGAAGGAACTCAGCAAACTGATCGAGGAACTGAAATCGGCTGAACTGGCCATGGCACCGCGCGATGCGAAGGATGCGGATGACATCCATCTGCGAGTGCGAGGCGAAGTCGGCCAATTGGGTCCGAAGATTCGCCGCAATTTTCCGCTCGTCCTGCACACGGGTTCGTTCCCTGAGATTGCCAAAGGGCAGAGCGGTCGCCTGCAACTCGCGCAGTGGCTCACCGGCCACGATCATCCCCTG
>CALBIE010000017.1 GCA_937893495.1 uncultured Verrucomicrobiales bacterium
ACTGCAGGGGCTTCTCGCAGGATCGATTGGGGGGGAGAATCTCTTTCCAATCTTGCGGCAGACGCGCGCGTATCTCCAGCCGCGCGGCGAACGGATCGACTTTTTCCATCGCGGTCTGTTCAAGGCGGCAAGGGATCGTTATCTAAAGACTCATGATGAGCAGATGGAGGCCCACCGACGATTGGCCACGTATTTTCATGACTTGTTAAACCCGGCCGGTGAAACGCCCTGGTCGGGCGAATCGATTCGGGGTCTCTCAGAGCTTCCATACCACCTGACCGGCGCCGAGGACTGGAGCGGAGTGGAATCAATATTATGCGACCTGCGCTTCCTCGAAGCAAAGTGCCATTTCGGAATGACCTATGGGTTGATGAGAGATTTCAAGCACGCCTTGAACGCGTTACCGGAACTCTGGGCAATCCGCCAGAAGGCCCGCGGTTACGCCGAAGAATTGACGCGCTATCAGAAAGAAATTCTCGCCTACGCCAGACTTGGTGATGAAAGCCAGCCAGTTCCTGAGCCGCTGGCGCATCGCCCCTTCGCAATTGAAACGCTGCACTCCAACCCCGGTGACTTGGAAAAAGCCCCCTCTGATCGCGCATCCCGTATCGAAGCCTTTGCCGCGTTTGTCGCCTCGCATGTTCACATGCTGAACAGCGAACCTGCCGAATTGATTCCGATGGCCTACAATTTTTCCTCCAAAGGGCGCGTTGCGGAGGCTGCCAAGCAGTCGATTTCTTCTCTGGATCGGCCCTGGCTTGCTCGATTGATACGACCGCCTGAACCCCCTCGTCGACCGTTGTGCCGACAGGTGCTCATCGGGCACGAAAACACGGAGGCGGTTGCAATGACCGCCGATGGCCGTCGTGCGTTGTCGATCGGAACAGGTTTCGATTCACAGCGGAAAAACCTGATTAAAACGGTAATCCTTTGGGATCTGGAAACCGGTGAGAAGATACTTGAACTGAACAAGAACACCAAGTACGCGAAATCTGTGGCGATTTCTGCCGACGGTGAACGCGGGTTGACCGTGGGTATGCGGCCGGCAGCTTTGGTGTGGGATTTGCGCACCGGTAGCGAGATTTGTCGAATCGAAGGGAATGTCAACCAGGAGCATTTTGGAATGACTCCCGATGGCCGTATCCTTGTCTCTTGCGGCGTGGACATGGTCCTCAGGATTTGGAACCTGGATGCCGGAGTTGAGGTTGATGTGATCGAAGGCTTGAGCGACATTCATCGACAGGTTGTCCTGAGTCCTTGTGGTCGGCAAGCCGTCTGCTCCTGTGATGACAAATCGCTGCGAGTCTGGGACTTGGAACGGAAACAGGAAACAGCTCGGATGTGCGGACACACTTCCCCAATCAGCAGTTTGGCACTAAGCGGGGATGGGCGACGGGTTGTTTCGGCAAGCGAGAAAGATCAATCAATTCGAGTTTGGGATCTGGAGACAGGGGAACAGGTGTTGCTGATTCAGGGGAAAGAGCCGCATGAATTCCAGAAGGTTTGCATCACCGCCGATGGACTCCGGGCTGTTTCGGCGGGTCATCGCAACCTCATCGGCATAATGGGCGGTTGGAATCTCGAAACCGGCGTCAAGATCTTTGAAAATGTCTTTGGATATGTCATTGATGGCGGAAGAGGTCTTTCTCTTAACGCGGACGGAAGCACGGCATTGAGAATCGCCGATCAAAACTTGGCGGTTTACGATTTGGCCGGCGGCTACGTTGGAGCAGAGTATCGCGATCATATGGGCCCGGTGACTGCCGTCGCGCTTGCACCAAATGGAACACATGCGGCATCTGGAGGAAGGGACCGAACGCTCAAAGTATGGGATCTGGATGCGCAGAAAAAAATGGGAGAACTGTCCGGCCATACCCATGAAATCAGTTGTGTGGCAATCGCTCAGGATGGTTCAATGATCGTTTCTGGATGTGAATTTGACGCATTGCGAATCTGGAATTTGGCAGACATGAAGCAGGAGTCCGAAATCGATGCGAACAATCCCCTCCTCGAAGAGTGGGAGCTTACCGCCAAGGTCAAGGAACTGTATCCTATTCTCCGCGACGGTGGGATCAACGATGAAGTCTACCATGGCAAGCTTCGGGACAGAATCTGGAAGTGGAACATCGGTCGATCCGATGGAACGAAGAAAAGCCGCGCAGACCGGAAACTGGAGGCGGTGCTGGAAACCATAGACTGGAACGCGATCGACCATTCGCATATTATGCTCACTGAGAACGCGCGCGGAGTTGCGCGGATTGCCCTGACTCATGACGGACGATATGCCGTGTGTGTTGATTTTGCCGCGGATGTGGAGACACCTAGAGTCTGGAGTCTGGATCTGCGCACCTCTCAACCGACGTCCACCTTTATCGGACATTCGGGACAGGAGATCGAAGGTCCGGTTATTCTGGCCGACGACAAACGAGTGGTTACGGGCGGGCACGCTGGGGAACTGCATGTTTGGAATCTAAAGAATGGCGAGGGATTGAAGAAGCTCCTGTTCCCCAAAAGGCTTCGGGTCGGAGGATTCGCGGTGACCGCAAAGGGTGATCGGGCAATTGTGTTTTATCGGGTGGGATTTCAACAGACGAAGGACACCGCCATTCGGGTATGGAACCTCAATAAAGGGCGTGAGGAATTCGTGTTGGAAGGACACACCAGTGAAATTTCGGGAGTGGCGATCACGCCAGATGGTCACCGGGCTGTTTCGGTAGGCGGAGGTGGAATACTGAATGTTTGGGATCTGAATGCTGGCACCTTGATTGCGACTATTGAGACAGAAAAAATGGCCGGAAGTTTTCTTAGCATCACAGACGATGGCCGCTGGGCGATATCAGGCTGGGGGCGTGACAACTCAATACGGGTCTGGGATCTCGAATACGCCTGCCAGGCAGCCGCTTACTTCACCTCTGCACCAATCATGCGGATGGCATCCTCTTCTTCAGGGTATGCGCTGGCGGTGGGCTGTAGCGACGGACAAGTGCATTTTCTCAATCTTCGTACGGACTCGACGAGCAGCAGTCGAACTGACGGTCAACGGTCAAAATCGTTATTCGGTCGTTTGTTTGGTGTCGGTCGGGTCGAAACTCCGTCGCGAAGCACGGAAGAAACTGCAAGTGATCGCTCGGCTGTAACCGCGATTTCGGCAGTGACGGTCTTTTGCGCATGCGTGTACTCCATGATCATCATTGATGGTGAAGAGGATGATGGGGAAATGCTCATTCTTTCGCGGGCCGTTCCTGATGCGACTCTGATCAATCAGGGTATCAAATACTATCGCGACCATGGTCTTGAGCATCTGTTGAAAGAGGTCGGAGGAATCCTGAACGAGGATCAAAAACGCTGCCTGATGGTCAACCTGATTGCCGTGGCACTGGAAGACGGCCGTCTGCGAACCAAGGAGCAGGAATTACTGGAGCAATTCCGACAGGCTCTGAATATTTCGGAAGCCGACTATCAGCGAACCCATGAGATTCTCTTACGCAAAGCCAATCTCACGGTACTGGCCGAACCGGTTGATGGGGAAGTGCCGGCCTTGACGCTTTTCTGCGCCAGCCTGCTGGGCATGGCGGCAGCCGATGCGGATTTCGATGCAACGGAAAAGGAATACGTCAAACGCCTCGTAGCCAATCCCGATGCGTTGCAGGAGGGCGCGGACTATTTTTCCCAAGCAGGAATCGATACCGTAGTGAAGGGTGCCGGTCTCCACCTTAACGAGGAGCAGAAATTGTGTCTGATGAGTAACCTGATGGCGCTTGCCATGGCCGATGGCCTGCTTCGCGGCGTGGAGCAGCAACTTGTCGAACGGTTTCGCGAGGCACTCCATATCAACGAGGAAGACTATTCGGCGATGCATGAGGTGCTCATGGTCCTGCGGAACTATTCGGTGTTTGGTTGAGAATCGTTGAGAATCTGGATCGATGGGAATTATTGGTGCCATAGCTTCGCGGCCGTTTGATACCCGAACTACGGTGTTCCTCCTTGGAGCTCTTGGTCTGATTGCAACGGCCACGATCATCGCCAGCAATCGTATCGACCGACCGTGGACGCGTGGCCGGAGCTTGGCCCAATTTGCCGGCGAAATGGGCATTTTCGTTGGCCTCGGATTCGCCGTCTGGTTGGGCGCCAGGATGGTCGATGTCCGCATTCAGCATGGTTACCTCTGGCTGCCGGTGCTCGGTGTCATCATTGGTTTTTCAGCTTCGAGATATTTCTCCCCGTGGAAATGGGCCGGAGCGCACTGGGTGAAGTGGTTTCTTGCGTGCCGGACAAAAGCGGACGTGCAGAAAGCCTTCGATGAAATCAGGAACACGAACCCGTTCTTTCAACAGCCGGCCGCCGTTCCTCTTTATGTCGAGATGCTGCGACCGGTCTTTCGAATGCCCTACGATCACAAGTACCTGGGAATGTCATCGGTCATTGGTGAAGAAGGAGAAAGATTGCTCGAAGAGGAGATCCTCAGCCACGGACAGGCTTCCATTTGGCCCATTCTGGAATCTTACAGACGTGATCCTTGGCCTTCAAAACTTGGATTGCTCGGAAAACTGAAACGGTTTCCGGATGCCCGTGATGCCGTGTTTGAACTCTTGGCCAAGTCTGTCGCTGCCGGAGAACGAGTGGAGTTTTCCCTGCGTGAGCTGGGCCGGCTCGGTGATTGGCGGGCGACATCCATCATTTGTGAATGCCTTTCGCGTGAAGAGAATCATATCGGTTGGGATGACATCAAGGAGGCCGCCATATCTGCCTTGGGTGAGCTTGGCGACCCTGGCGCGATTTCAACATTACTACGCATTGCCAAAGAGAATATCGGACCGGGTAACATCTGGGAAACTGCTCTGGCCGCCATCGCGCGCTGCAAAGACGCGAGCGCTCTACCCGGCTTGATTCAGTTGCTCAACGATCCTCACAAATCCGTCAAGACCATGGAGGTTATGAAGGCGATTCTCGTGGCAGATGGAGGGAACGCGGCTGACGAAGATATGCGACGGTTGGCCGGACACGCCGATGTATCGCAGATGCAGAAGTATTACATCGATCAATCCATCGATCTACCCGATGACGCCAGCGACGCGCTCGTCGAACAGTTGAATATGGGCCCCATTGGGGCATCATACCGTCCGATCCCGCTGGACATCTCGGCGACCCGCGATCTGGCGCGCAAGGAACTGGCGCGACGCGAAAGCAGCAAGACCGGCACGGTTGCCGAGGCGAAAGCGAAACTCGCGGCGTTGGTGATCTTTTGCTCAAGCATCCATGCGCTCGCGGCGGTTGACGGCGAGAGTGACGAAAGAGAACGACTATTCCTGAAACGCGTGATCCCGGTTGACTCGATCATTGTCCAGGGGCAGCTCGACCACCGGAAGCATGGCCTTGAGCACCTGCTGAAACAGGTTAGGTCAGAACTGAACGAAGCCCAACAGCGGTGCCTGATGGCCAACCTGATCGCGGTGGCACTGGAAGACGGGCTGCTGCGTCCTTCGGAGGAGGAGATTCTGGAAAAATTTCGAGCAGCGCTGAACATTCCAGACGCCGACTATCGGCAGGTCCACGCTGTTTTGCTGCAAAAGGCCAATCTGTCCGTTTTTGCCGATGATGGAGGCGGAGAGGTGCCGGCCCTGATCCTGTTCTGCGCTAGCTTGAAGGGATTGGCCGGTACAGATGGCAACGGCGATGAGACCGAGCAGGAATACATTGAGCGATTGATCGGCAATACGGATACGATCAAGGCGGGCAGTGACTATCTGGAACGGGTCGGGATCGACCACGTGATTGAGAAGACCGGTGCCCACCTCAATGACGAACAAAAGCAGTGCCTCCTGAGCAACCTGATGGATTTGTCGATAGCCGACGGGACGATTCGCCCGGACGAGCTCGAGTTGACTTCACGATTTCGCCTCGCTCTCGGGATGACAGAAGAAAACTATTCGGCAATTCTGAAGGCATTCATCGAACTGAAGAGCTACTCCGTTTTCAATTAAGTGGGGCATTCTTTTGCGCCGCCGCGGAGGTGATGTAGAGCACCTCGTCCCGAATCACATAAGTTAATCCAAGCTGTTCGCAGATCAGGTGAACAACCGATCGCAATGAAATGTTGTCCACTTTCAAATTAATCGGTCCATCATCCAGCATTCCTTCTGCGAGCAAGGCATCCTTGTCAATAACCACTGGCAACTCGTAATGGACGGAAAAGTATTCGCAGGCGTCTTTTAGAGGCACGTCCAGCATGTCTTCGGAAACGATCTTCTCCAGGGCAGCCATCAGCTTCTCCGGTCGTGGCCCGCTGATTTGATCGACCGGGGTGGGATGAAATTCATCCGGGCTTTTTTTTCGCCTTTCCTTGGAAGTGACCCACAGAACCTCGTTCTTCACCACGAACGCGAGCTCCAACTGGTTCAGCATCAGATTCAGGCAGGAACGCAGCTTGAGTCCCTTCTTTTCGAAATTGATGGGCTCATCATCAAAGAGCGCCAGTTCCTCAAACCCCAAGGTATCCAGCTCCACGTTGATGCCAAACTTGTCTTCCACAAATTCAGCCACTTCGTAGAGAGGGAGTTCGACAAAGTCCGCGTCAAGGGTTTTGTCCAAGGCTTCAAGAATCTTCTTTTCCGCCGGGCGCATCGGAATGGTCTGCGGCACCTCCGCCCCACTCTTGGGCGCAACTCCGGCTGCGGCTGCAGGGCCGCCCTTGCCACCATCGGCCTTATTAGCCGACGGCGAAGCCGGCTTGAGCACCTTGTAAAGGACGAGCGCAAGGGCGATCGTCAGGACCAGGCTGACTCCGGCAATCAGTGGCACCCGACTTCTTCGAACGTGCTCCGGGTCGGGTCGGTTTTTTTTCGGAGTCCGGGATGATGTGTCTCGGCCTGACTGCGATGAACCGCCCCTGACGAGTTGGCCAACCGTATCCGCCAACTGCTCCATGTGGGCTTCCAAGGGTGGTGTCAATGCGTCCAGCCAATGCTGCGAACTCAAAAAATACTCCATGCTTTTTGAAGGCATGATATCCTCGATTCGGAACGGAATGATATAGGCGCCCTTGTTGACCGCCCTCTCGACCTCCCGCATCACGTGCTTGGATTCATTTGACTGCGCCGAAAACACGACCACAAAGGCCTTGCAGAGCTCGATTCCCTCGACAATGGCCTCGCCCCATTCCGCGCCCGGGGGGATGTCACGCGGGGCAACCCAACACCGGAGCCCCTTCGACTCGAGCGCTGCGCAGACGGCATCGGCTGTGACCTTGTCCTTGGTCGAATGACTGATGAAAACGTCGTGACTGGAGACGTTCTCTCCCTGGATCGTTACCGATGCTCCACAATGAGTGCAGTCAAACTTCTCCCCGAGATATTCGTCATCAATCTGAAAACTCTGGCCACAATTGCAGGTAACACGAATCATAACAAGTTGGTCAGAACCTACGTTTCTCCGCTGACAGGTTCAGTTTCTTAGATAAGAGAGGTCACATTGTTTGAATGAGTCAGCGGAAATTCATTGATACTATCGCTTCCCCCTTTACGCGAAACAATAAATTTCAGGCGGCATCGAAGACGAAACCCGCTTGATTCAACTGTATGAAATCCGGATGATCGAGAAATGTTGGGACAGCCTACGCCAAATGTTTCTTCGGCAGACTTGGAGCGAATCATTGAACGCGAGTTTCCGAATGAGAAACCTGCGGATGTCAGGCGGGTTTTGGAGGAGTATGGGACTGCCACATGGCATTCCGAAATCGAAAGAGTCCAGTTGGCCATTTTGAAACTGGCTCAAGGTGATATCGGTCGCCTTCGTCAGTTCACCGATGTTGCCAAAACGGATTACCGAGATGTTTTGGGGTCAGCGGAATACCCTGGTTTCATGAAAGACATGATGAATCTTCCAAAACTCGATTCAGACGCTCGTCAACAAATCGTCGATGCGGATTGGAGGCAGTACTCGGAATGGTTCGAGAGAAAAGGGGGAGGGGGGGTTCGACTTCCAGATCGTTCCGCTGTACGTGATTCAGAACTGATTGAATAGATCCAACCCTCTGTTTCCGATTGCCCCGTTCTGACCAGCCGTCATTTCCGATGCATCGCCATCATCCCCGGTTCCGTTCCGGTAAGGTCTGCTGCGCGTTGGGCAGCGAGAAGGTGTCCGTAGACGCGAATGTCGCGGGCCAACATCTCCAGACGTTTTTCGAAAGAATCATTGGCCACCTTGCCATCGACCACATCCTGCTTGTCAACGAATGACACTCCGTAGGGCATCGCCCACGCGTAGCATTGGCGGGCGACGGTGCGCAACTGGTCGTGAACGGTCAGACCCTTCTCGTGCGAGGCAACCACGGTGGCGAATAGTTTGCCGGCAAACTCCTTCCAGAAATGGTCGAGAAAGTTTTTTAACGTGCTGCTGATGCTGCCGTGGTAATCGGGCGTGCCGAGGATGATCACATCCGCTTTCACCACGCGTGGCTTAAGTGCCTGGTATTCCGGTTTACCCCAGGCTTCCTTCGGATCAAACAGTGGCAGCGGTGCCGTGTGAAAATCCAGCGAGTCAACCGTTGCACCGGCATCGCGAAGTCGCCCGGCAATGTTGTCGATAACGGTCCTGGTAACGGAATCCGGATTCAGGCTCCCAGACACGGCGAGCACGTTCAGTTCTGACATGGACAAATGTGTAATAGTGAATTGGTGGATTGGCAATGAATCAGGCAGTCAATCGACGTGCGAACGCCCCCGACTGCCATTCGCCACCGACCTGGGATTCGATGAGCTTCATGCCGATCTGATGAAAAGCGCGTTTCACTTTCGGGAATTGAGTTTCGAGAATTCCGGCGAGGACCAGCACGCCGTCATCGGCCAGGCGATTGACGATGCGTTCGCGCTCGGCGATGAGCAGGTCGTAAATGAGATTTGCACAAACGATGTCGTATCGGCGGGCGGTGTTGATGGGAAGTCTGGTCAGGTCCTTTTGCGTCGGGCGAACGGTTTCGGCGACGTGGTTACGCACCGAATTCTCGCGGGCAGAGCGGACCGAATCCGCATTGAAATCGAAACAGACGATCGGCGCGAAACCAAGCTTCGCGGCGGCGATGCCGAGAATTCCGGAACCACAACCAATATCAAGGAACGATTGTCGGCGGTCGCCCACGCGATGGGCGACGAGTTGTTGAAGGCAGAACGAGGTGGTGGCGTGGTGCCCCGTGCCAAAGCTGATGCCCGGGTCGAGAATGACCTCGTGCTGGCCCTTCTTTGCCCTTCGTTTTTCCCAGCCCGGCTTGATGAGCAACCGGCCGCCGATATCAATCGGCACGAAGTGTCGCTTCCATGATTCCATCCAGTCGGACCCTTTGAGCAACTGCACGTGGATCTCACCAGCGCCGATTTCGAGGCCGCATTCCGCAATGCGTCGCAACCCTTCCTGGACGTCAGCCAGTTGCTTGCGGGTCGGCTTGCGATTCATCGGCAGATAGACTGAGCTGACCCCAACTTGCTTAATGACGTCCATGTACCCTGTCGCCGGCGTGTCGAAGAGTCGGAACAGCAGTTCTCCAACCGCCTCTTCGGCTTCCGGGGAGATCACAACAGATAATTGATAAACAGATTGGGGCTTCATCGGCTGTTTCTTGAACGAGGCCTATCCTCGCGAAGACGGGCGTCGCACTCAACTCGAATTCCAAAGTTGGGGAGCACGCCCGTCCCGGGTGTGGCTGGCAGCGCCTCGCGGCCAGCGTCCTGCGCGCGTGACTGACACGAACGGACGGATCATCTCAGTGCGACCGGGTTTTCCGCGAGGGCGCGGAAATCAGCGCCCGAGGCGGGCGCGCTCCCCTTTTCAATTCAGAATCGCACTCAATGCAGGATTCGCGAGGCACGGTTGCCAGTCCACTCCAGTGGAGAGACCGTCAATCACGGTTGCATGCGAACGCGTTCGCGCCGGCCTTCCGCGCAGCTACGGCACGGCGCGCGGGAAGCACGCCCTCACCGACAGCAATACAGGTTGCATTATTACCAACATATTTTGAGCGCTTGCGTTAATTGAATGGTCAACTAGCTTAACGACGTTCCCGATTCGTATGAAACGCCTCAGTGCCATCCTGATCAGTCTGTTGCTGGCTTGCGCGACCATCGCGCCGCCGGCTGTGGTGCTGGCTGACGATGGCATGGCTGCTTGTGGCGGGTGCGGTTGTGCAAATGGCGGTTGCTGCCGAGCGGCGGACAATTCCGAATCCGGCAATGTCCCGGCGGTGCCCAATTCGGAGTCCCGGGTCGGTCTGCAAAAGATGCTTGGCACGCGCGCTGGTGAGTTGAGTTTCGTGGTGGCCTTTGCCGAGCCGAATTTGATTCCTATCCTTTGCCATCCTGATCGGTCGGCTTCTCCAGTTCCTCTCTTCTTGCGGAACCACCGGCTTCTGATCTGATTTTTCTTCGGAAGTCCGTACTGTGCCCTTCGTGGTTGACGTCCGTCCATGATCCGCGTCATACCCGCTCAGGGTTCGCTCCCGATACCTTCGTGTTCCCATACCGTAAGATTTAGATCTCATGAAACTTTGTCCGCATAGAATAGTTGTCACCAGTTTTGCCGCCGTCGCCCTGTCAATGAACCTTTTCATCGTGGAAGGACGGGCGAGTGACGCCGTCACCAATGCCGTGACCGAGGAGTTGCCGGCGATAACGGCGGAATCCAGCCTCGACGTCCTGTTGCAGTATGCCGCGCTGAACAACGCCGGACTCAAAGCCGCATTCCACCAGTGGAAAGCGTCGCTGGAAAGAATTCCGCAGGTAACGGCGCTGCCCGATCCAAAATTGAATTATGGCTATTTCGTCCGCTCCGTGGAAACGCGGGTGGGGCCGCAGAATCATCGGGTCGGCATCGCCCAGATGTTTCCGTGGTTCGGCAAGCTGAAGCTTCGCGGCGAGAAAGCCGCCCACGATGCGGAGGCGGCCTTTCAACGTCTGGAGGCAAGCCGGTTGATGTTGATCTACAACGTGACAGACGCGTACCAGGAGTACGAGTATCTCTATCGGGCGATCGAAATTGTTGCGGAGAACATCAGCCTGTTGAAGCAGCTCGAAGGGGTGGCGCAGTCGAAATTCCAAGGTGGCGGCAGTTACCTTGGCGTGGTGAAGGCCCAGGTCGAATTGGGCAAACTCGATGATCGCAAAAGCAGCCTTGTGGATGTGCTGGAACCGGTTCGCGCCCGCCTGAATGCCGCTCTCAGCCGGGGGCCGAACGCAACCCTGCCAACCCCGAAGGCAACCCGCGCGGCGGCGTTGCCGACCGATGACAGGCAGTTGCTGGCGCGTCTGGCGGACGCCAACCCTGAACTCAAGGTGCTGGCCGCTGGAATCAGGCGCGAGAGCGAGGGCATCGCGCTGGCGAAGAAAGACTTTTATCCTGATGTCACCTTCGGCGTGGACTATGTCCAGACTGGTGACGCCTTGATAGCGGCAGCGCCCGGGAACAGCAAAGACCCGGTCATCGCCATGTTCAGCATCAACATCCCCCTCTGGTGGAGCAAGCTTCGCGCGGGGGTGAAAGAAGCGGAGGCCCGCAAGATCGCCGTTGAAGAACAAAAGAACGACCTGAACAACCGCCTGAACGCCGGCCTCAAACTGGCCCTGTTCAATTACCGCGATGCCGAACGAAAAATCTCGCTCTATCGCGATTCACTCGTGCCACAGGCCCGCTCGGCGCTGAGCGTGGCGCAGAAATCCTACGAAGGTGGTACGGCAGACTTTCTTGAAACCGTGGATGCCCAGCGCCTTTTGCTGGAGTTCCAACTTCAAGCCGCACGCTCTCTCGCCAACCGTGAACAACGAATCGCTGAAATCCGGATGATCCTCGGCAGCGACCTTTGATTCTCCAGACCGCCCCGAACAAAACACCCACCTCATCCCTCCATGAAAAAGCAGATTATCATCACCGTAGCCCTGATCTTTGTGGCAGCAGTCGCCGGAATTTTCGTCGGCCGCGCCATGCGAGGCAACCATCCCGGCGACCCCAATGCCGATCCGGCCGCCTCCAGCGGGGCCAAGATCAAGTTCTGGACCTGCTCAATGCACCCGCAGATCCGGCAACCAAAGCCTGGAAAATGCCCGCTCTGTGCCATGGTTCTGATTCCGATTCGTGAAGGACAGGACGATAACCTGGGGGCCCGCGAGCTCAAACTGTCCGCCTCGGCCGCCATGCTGGCCGACATCGAAGTGACGCCCGTCATACGAATGATTCCAGAGATGAAAATTCGCATGGTCGGCAAGATCGAGTATGACGAAACCCGGATCGCCTACATCACCGCCCGTTTCCCCGGTCGTCTGGATCGCCTGTTTGTGGACTACACCGGCGTGTCAGTGAAGAAAGGCGACCACCTTGCGCTGATCTACTCGCCCGAACTGCTGACCGCGCAACAGGCACTCATTCAGTCCAAACGCATCGTCGAGGAGATGGGCAAGGACGCCGTGCCGGTGATTCGTGAACGCGCGATGGACACAATGCGTTCCGCCCGGGAGAAGCTACGTCTGTGGGATCTGACTCCCGCACAGATTGAGCAGGTCGAAAAGAGCGGAAAAACCAGCGACCACCTGGAAATCAATTCACCGATCAGCGGCGTGGTGATTCACAAGAACGCCGTGGAAGGGGTTTATCTCAAAACCGGCGAAACTATCTACACCATTGCCGACCTGTCCCAGATCTGGGTGATGCTCGACGCTTACGAAAGCGATCTGCAATGGATCCATTATGGGCAGGAGGTGGAATTCGTTACCGAGGCCATACCAGGTGAAAAATTCTCGGGTCGTATCTCGTTCCGAGACCCGGTGCTGAACCCGAAAACACGCACGGTAAAGATCCGCCTGAATCTGGATAACAAGGACGGACGCCTCAAACCGGATATGTTCGTTCGCGCGATCGTGAAGTCGAAAATCGCCACCGGTGGGCGGGTGATGGATCCCTTGTATGCCGGTAAATGGATCAGCCCGATGCATCCGGAAATCGTCAGCGACAAGCCGGGCGAGTGCACAATCTGCGGCATGGCACTGGTCACGGCAGAATCGCTTGGTTACGCCACGGCGACCAACGTGACCGTGGCCCCGCTGGTGATCCCGGCCAGCGCCCCGCTCATCACAGGCAAACGCGCCGTCGTTTACGTGACCGCCACCAATCGCCCGGGGATCTACGAGGGCCGGCAGATCACCCTTGGCCCCCGGGCCGGCAATTACTACCTCGTCAAGGAGGGATTGAAAGAAGGTGAACTTGTGGTCACGAGTGGCAGTTTCAAAATCGACTCGGCAATCCAAATCCTCGCCAAACCAAGCATGATGAATCCGACCGGCGGCGGACCGGCTCCGGGTCACAATCACGGTGGTAGCAGCGGCGAACACGCCGGACATGACATGGGACCGAAGTCCTTCACGGCCACCACCCCGGCAGCCTTCAAGACGCAGCTGAGCGCGACGGTCAAGGCATACCAGCCGGTTCATGCAAACCTCAGTACCGACAAACAACCGACCGCCGATCAGGTGACCGCCCTTGCCGATGCGGTGCAGGCAGCCGACATGAGCCTGCTGCAAGGCGACGCCCACATGGCGTGGATGGCGGATCTCAAGCTGCTCAAACAGGGGATCGCCACCTTGAAGCAGGCGCCCGATATCAAGTCGGCTCGCACCGCATTTGGGCAGGTATCCGGCGCGCTCATCAAAGCCGTGCGGGAATTTGGCACCGCTCCCGGCGCCGATCTTTTCCTCTATCACTGCCCCATGGCCTTCGACAACAAAGGCGGGAACTGGCTGCAGGACAAGGAAGGCACGCTCAATCCCTACTTCGGTTCCAAGATGCTGAAGTGTGGCGAGATGAAACAGCAGTTCAAACCGGCGGCGGCAGCGGATCATTCCGGCCACGGCGAACATGAAAAGCACGGCGCCACGCCGCCGCCGGGAGGTGAGAGGGCGCCGGCGAATTTCCGAACCCAGTTGAGCAAGGCGATCGTCAATTCGGCAAATCTCCAGTCCGCTCTGGCGGCAGACAAGCAACCGCCGGCGGCGGAGCTGACGGCCTTTGCGAATGCGCTTGCGGCCATCGATATGAAGCTGCTGACCAGCCCCGGCCACATGGACTGGATGAAGCAGCTCAAGGAAATCCGGACCGGTATCGACCGCATGACGAAGGCCAACGGTATCGTGGCCAGCCGGATTGGTTTTGAGTCCATCTCCAACGGCCTCATTGCCGCACTGAAGAAGTTCGGCGGCACGGGATCCCAATCCTTCTACCTGTATCACTGCCCGATGGCCTTCGACAACAAGGGCGCCAACTGGTTGCAGGACAAGGAAGGAACGCTCAACCCGTATTTCGGAGCCAAAATGCTCAAGTGCGGTTCGCTCAAAGAGGAAATCAAGTAGCAGGGAGGTACTGTCATGAATGATCAAAACACAACCGACGAACCGAAGGGTTTGTTGGCGACCCTAATCCGATTCTGTCTCGAAAACAAATTGGTCGTCATTCTGCTGACGACGTTCTTCATCTTCTGGGGAATGCGGACGGCGCCCTTTGACTGGGACATGGGTGGATTGCCGCGTGATCCCGTGCCGACGGACGCCATTCCCGACATTGGCGAGAACCAGCAGATCGTCTTCACCGAATGGATGGGCCGTTCACCGCAGGACGTGGAAGATCAGATCGGGTATCCGCTCACTGTTTCGCTGCTGGGTATTCCCGGGGTGAAAACCATCCGCAGCTACTCGGTGTTTGGCTTCTCCACGATCTACATCATCTTTGAAGAAAATGTAGACTTTTACTGGTCGCGCTCCCGGGTGCTGGAAAAGCTGAACAGTCTCCCGGCAGGCACGGTGCCCCAAGGTGTAGCCCCCGCGCTTGGTCCCGACGCCACGGCCTTGGGGCAGGTCTATTGGTACACCTTGGAGGGGCAGGATGAAGACGGTCAACCGACCGGCGGTTGGAACCTTGATGAACTCCGCTCCGTGCAGGATTGGTATGTCCGTTATGCCCTGATGGCGGCCAAAGGTGTGAGCGAAGTCGCTTCCATCGGCGGTTTCGTTCGGGAATACCAGATCGATGTCGACCCTGATGCCATGCGGGCCTTCGGTGTGTCGCTGGGACAGATCATCTTCGCCACCCGGCACGCGAATCTCGATGTCGGCGCCCGAAGTATTGAGGTGAACCGCGTGGAGTATTTCATCCGTGGACTCGGTTTTGTCAAAGACGTTTCGGATCTGGAAAAAACCGTCGTCAAGGTGAACGACAACGTGCCGGTGACGGTGAAGGATGTCGCCAAAGTCACACTCGGGCCCGCCTTGCGCCGCGGGGCGCTGGACAAAGGCGGTGCGGAAGTCGTCGGCGGTGTGGTGGTGGTCCGCTACGGTGAAAACCCCCTCGGGGCCA